>CAXTTX010000150.1:10263-10715 GCA_964247045.1 uncultured Verrucomicrobiales bacterium
TCCTGCACGTTTTCCGGATGCGTTATGCCTCCGTGAATCAGCGGCGTTGGTTCCGGCGCGATCGGGGTAAGCTGGCCGGTGTGTCGAAACGCCTGATAACACGGCACCGGAGGATTTCGCGGCACGGCGTTTCCTTTGTCCGGGCAAGGCACGGGATCTGCGAAGAGGGACGTATTCAAAAAACCAGACCCATGATGGAGTATACGAACGGAATCGAAACGGAGGACGGGGAAAGCCACACGGAGCACATCGTGGCGGACACCGCGGGGAGGCCTTATGAGCAGGTCATGGACAAGGAAGGGAAGGCGACCCAGCCGGAGGATGATATTTTTCCGCAGGCGGACGATGCGATGAAGACCTGCGACTGTTGCGGGAACAGTTATGAGAAATGTTTCGACGTGGTGATCGGTGGTCAGACTTTCACCTTTGACTCGTTCGAGTGCGCGATCCAC
>CAXTTX010000150.1:10725-11259 GCA_964247045.1 uncultured Verrucomicrobiales bacterium
CGTCGAGCACTGGAACCAGCTGCGGCATCCCGACGACTCGGTGGAGATCGGCGCGCTGATCGAGCTGCTCGCCCCCGCGATCCACCAGCTCGCGCCGACGTGCCGGACGTGCGGCTGCCGGATCGTGGGGCATGGCACGGAGAGCGAGGGGGCGATGTATTGTTGCGCCCATTGCGCGCGGAAGGATGGGGTCGACGGGGTGGCGGACAATTCGGAGAACCCGGCGGAATAGACCACCGGTCGCGTCCGATGTTCCGCTCAGCCATTTGCCGCGAGCATGAATCTCCGCAAGTCGTCCGGCTTCACCGGTTTGATGGCATGGTCGTTGAATCCCGCCTCCAGGCAGCGGGCGCGGTCTTCCTCACGGCCCCAGCCGCTGAGCGCGATCATGAACACGTCCGCGTTCGAGTCGCGGAGCCGGCGGGCGGTTTCAAAGCCATCCATGTTCGGCATGCCGAGGTCCATGAAGACCACGTCCGGCTTGAAGTGTTCCGCCACGCGAAGCGCTTCCAGGCCATCATAGGCTCCTGCTGT
>CAXTTX010000151.1:0-273 GCA_964247045.1 uncultured Verrucomicrobiales bacterium
CAGTCATGCGCCGTCGGTGGCCGCGCCGTCAACGCCTTGCGACTATTGCGCCAGCATGGCTACAATGCCGCGAATCTTTCCTTTGGCTACACCACCTATTGCCATATCCTCGCCGCCGCATGAGACACACTGAAACACACCGAACACACCGCGTCGGATGGCTACGCGCCGCAGTGCTCGGAGCCAATGACGGTATTGTTTCCACCGCCAGCTTGATCGTCGGGGTGGCCGCTGCCGAAGCCAGCCGCAGCAGCGTACTGGTCGCTGGCATGG
>CAXTTX010000151.1:283-11188 GCA_964247045.1 uncultured Verrucomicrobiales bacterium
AGGAGCGATGTCGATGGCGGCGGGAGAATATGTTTCCGTCAGTTCCCAAGCAGACACCGAGGGCGCGGATTTGGAGCGCGAGCGCAAGGAGTTGGCGACGGACGCCCAGAGCGAGCATGCCGAACTCGCGGCCATCTACGTCACGCGCGGACTCGATCCGGACCTCGCCAACCTGGTGGCCACCCAATTGATGGCCAAGGACGCGCTCGGTGCCCACGCCCGAGATGAACTGGGCATCTCCGACACGTTGAGCGCCCGCCCCGTGCAGGCTGCATTCGCCTCGGCTGGCAGCTTCACCCTCGGCGCGGTACTGCCACTGCTGCTGGTTTTCATCGTGCCACGGCCTGCTTTGACGTGGACGGTGTCCGGCAGTTCGCTTCTCTTCCTCGCGCTGTTAGGTGCGGTGGCCGCCCATGCCGGGGGTTCATCCGTCGGCAAGTCTGTCGCCCGAGTGACCTTTTGGGGCGCACTTGCCATGGCCCTGACCGCGGTCGTGGGGGCCCTGTTCGGCACGACTCTTTGACCCCATCCCTCCAGCCTTGGCACACCTGATCCGCAACGGCTGCCTATCGCCGATCCGCGTCTGCTGGCAGATCCAACAATCCTTCCTGTTAATACCTCGGAATCTCTCACGCACAGGATTCCCAGCGCTGAAGCGCCGGGCTTTTTTCGGATGCCTCGAGGCGGCTGAAGAGGGAAGCGCCGACGTTCCGCGCGCAACGATTAGGATGCGCGGGAGCGCCTGGATAATTTCGGTCACTCGAAGGGGCTGGAGATTAGCAAAGTTTTGTCCCCTAAATGCCCATCAATCCGTCTCATCCTGAGGAGACCCCGGCAATCGCGAGGGGTGTCTATTGGAGAGACTTTCTGAATCCATGAAGTGTCCGTTGGGGATTGGCTGTATAGGGGCGGGGTGAAAAACGTTCTCCTCGTGGTGCTCGTGCTGCTCGTTTTTATCCCGAGGGGGCTGATGGCCGTGGAGCCGGTGGCGGATCACGGGGCCGGGGGGATGATCCTGCCGGGGAAGCCGTGGATGGATACTTCGGGGGAATTGATCCAAGCGCACGGGGGTGGTATCCTTTATCATGAGGGGACTTATTATTGGTACGGGGAGAACCGGTCGCACGGCTACGTGGCGATCGGGGTTTCGGGATACAGTTCGAAGGACCTGGTGAACTGGAAGCACCTGGGGGTGGTATTGCCGAAGGACGAGTACGACACGATGGTGAAGAAGTCGGCGATCAATGAGAGGCCGAAGGTGATTTATAACCCGAAGACGCGGCAGTTCGTGATGTGGTTCCACTACGATGCGCCGCGGTATGTGAATTCAAAGGCCGGGGTGGCGGTGGCGGACCGGCCGGAGGGGCCGTTCAAGTTCGTGGAGAAGTTCCGGCCGGTGGAGTCGAGCACGTACCGGGACATGAACCTTTTCGTGGATGATGATGGGAAGGCTTACTCGATCTACGCGGGGGAGGAGAATTACACGATGCACATCGTGCGTCTGAATGACTCATGGACGGAGCCGGAACGGCCGATGGTGGAAGGGAAGACGTGGATCCGGACGCTGGTGAAGGGGCATCGGGAAGCACCGGCGCCGTTCAAGCACCAGGGGAAATATTATATGATCACGTCCGCGGCAACGGGGTGGAATCCGAATGCGGCGGCGTGGGCGGTGGCGGACAGCATGTTAGGGGAGTGGAAGGCGATGGGGAATCCGTTTGTGGGCGACGGTGCGGGGACGACGTTTCAATCGCAGAGCACGTTCGTGTTGCCGGTGGCGGGGAAGCCGGGGAGGTTCATTTACATGGGTGACCGGTGGATGCCGAAGGATCTGGCGAAGTCGCCGTATGTGTGGTTGCCGTTCGAGATGAAGGAGGATGGCGGGTTTGAGATCATGTGGAGGGAGAGCTGGAGTCCGGGGGAGTGGATGGGGAAGGGTGAGTGAGGGGGATCCGGAGATGGACGGAGTTCCAATCCAGCTAAAAATGGGGACGCGGCCGGAGCGGGTGAGGTGGGACGCATGAGCGCGGGGTAACATTCAGTTTCCGGCGGTCATAGACCGCCGCTACAACGGAACAGGGGACTAGATTTGCGGCTTGTGGGGCTTTGTGGTTTTGGCATATGGGGAGGGAAAGAAAAAGCGCAGCCGGTATGAATCTGTTTCGAAAAATTTTCGTTTGTTGGGTAATGGTGTCGCCGCTGCTGCATGGGGCGAATCCACCGGCGGAGTTCCTGGAGATCCCGTGGAAGGCGCCGGCGGCGAGGGCGAAGGAGATCATGCTGCGGCGGGCGGATACGAAGATGGGGCGGGAATCGCCGGCGGAACTGGTGTTCGAGGGCGGGACGTTCGGCGGGTTCCTGGTGCGGCAGACGAAGTTGGTGATGATTGACGGGCAGTTTTTCGAAGGGACGGTTTATCTGGATATTCCTCCCGGGACGGACAAGAAGGGAGTGCTGGTGAGGGACCTGCAGTTTGAGAAGCTGGCGAAATCGCTGGGGGCAAAATACGGAAAGGGGGCGCGCTCCGGAGACGGGAACCATACGGAGGAGAATTGGAAATGGGAGGTGACGGGACTGGGGAATGAGAAGCGGGTGATCACGATCCGGCTCTCGTATTCGTGGAATCCGTATGAGTTCCTGGTGTGTTATGCGAACCTGGCGGAGAAGCCGGGGGATGCGCCGGCGACGGGAACGACCACGGCGGGTGAAGGTGCGGGAGGGATCGCGCCGGGACCGGCGCCGTTGAAATTGCCGACGCCGAAGAGGAAGGATCTTTAAGGGATGAGTTATTACATGGACGTCATATTTGAATTCTATCTGCCCGCGGGAGACCCGCCGCCCGGTTTTGTTTTCGCAACGGAGTATTTCGAATGGGGTGGAGAAATGCATCCGCAGGGAGACCCGAAATGTAGGTTTGGAGAGTTCTTTACCCTGGAGATCACATCGTTTTCGGGCTACGGCAAAAATTTCCTGGATGGGAGGATGCCAGGAACCGACTGGCAATGTATCCGGGTCACGGGTGAAGGGCTCGGGCGGCTCCAGCGTTCCTTGCGTGCCGCGGAAGAGGTTGTTGAAGACTGGGAGGATCAGCCGAAGTTTGAATGGAGGGGGAAGTCGTTACCCGATTTAATCGAGCGGCTTTTGGAAGGACAAAGGCGTTGGGTAGCGGTGCTTTTGCATCAATGCGATGAATATGAGATAATCGTCGAGTGCGGGCCTGGGGAGGTTGTGGGTTTGGTCGAGTCGTATCTGACGGGCGGGCCGCGGGGATTTATCGCTGTCGGGGAATGAGGGGGAATGAGGGGGGTGCGAGGCGGAAGACCGGTGGTCGTGGGTGTGGGTGGTCGCGAGAGGCAAGGGGGACGATTCTGCCGCCCTTACAGGGCTCAGAATAGCGCCGCACAGGATACCCAGCGCTGAAGCGCCGGGCTATAATCGGTCGCTCCGTTGGGGCTGGAGAATCCGGCGCGGGAGGGGCGGGGCTATTGTCAGTCGTCCCGATGGGACGTGGGATGTAAACGGGGTTTGAGGGAAAAATTTGGCAATCTGTGCGAAATTTGGTATGCCCGCCGTATCTGTGGCGGTCCCCCCGTTGCAACCTGCCATCCCCTACCCTACCGCCATGGAAACTGCCCTGAAAAATCCACCGAGAAGTTACCGGAGCCTGGTGTGGCCGGTGGTTTTGAGTTTCGTGTTTTGCGCTGCGGTGATCGTGCTGCGGATGGGGATCGGGGCGACGCCGTATGAGACGACGGACAGCCTGGGGCGGGCGATGGGATTCAATGACCCGCTGTATGGGGAGCACTACCGGATCATGGTTGGGAATTTCCGGGTGGGGGGTTTATTCAGTGTGGAGTGTTTTTATGAGTGGGTGCTGATCGGGATG
This sequence comes from uncultured Verrucomicrobiales bacterium, assembly GCA_964247045.1. GTDB lineage: Bacteria > Verrucomicrobiota > Verrucomicrobiia > Verrucomicrobiales > Akkermansiaceae > Luteolibacter. The sequence goes on from CAXTTX010000151.1 coordinate 4,170, forward strand.
CATGTGGTAGGAGCGGGGTTGTTGTTGTCACAGCGGGTGGCGGCGAAGGTGACGAAGTGTTTCTTTTTGTTGCAGGCGGTGGTTTTTCCGATCGGGTTGATCGCGATGCCTTTGATGCCGCTGATCGTGGGCGGATTTTTCTTGGGCGCTCCGATGGACCGGGAGGGGTTTGAGGACATCCCTTTCATCATGATGGTGGCGCAGCCGATGTGGGTGGCGGTTTCGCTGTTCATCGGGTTCCGGATGCGTGGGGAGAAGCTGGGGGTGAAGGCGTTGTTCCGGCGGCTGGCGGATGCGTGCAAGGAACATGGGGAAGCAACAAAGAGGGCCTAACAAGGGCCAAGTCCGTGGGGAGGAGGCGGGCGGGGAGATTCAAGTGCGTGACTTTTCCGGTGGTGACGGTTCTGCCGCCCTTTCAGGGCTCGATAGGACCCGGTGCTGATACCCAGCGCTGAAGCGCCGGGCTATTATCGGTTGTCCCGGTGGGACGGGAAGAGGTGGACGGAAGGGTGGAACGGCTGGCCTTGAATTTTTCAGCGGCCGGTGGCGTCCTAGTGCCAGCCATGAAAACAAGCCTACCCGAATTCCTCGTGCTCCCTGTCTGTTTGTTAGCTTCCGCCTGTTTCGCGACGGCGGAGGAGACGACGGTGAAAATCACGCTCGACCAGCGGCCGGTGTTCGAGACGCTTTCGAAGGCGGGAATCCGCTTCCAATTGCCGCGAAGCATGGAGCTGTGGAACGACAGTCCGGAGCCTTCACCGCCGCCGCGCGGGATCAGCCTTTCGGGCGAGGAAAAGACGGGGGTGGTGCTGGAGTTCGGCGGTGGGGTGTCAAAGGCGGTGGCCGGATGTGGGATCAGCGTGAATTTCGCGGGGAAGGATCTGGTGGGGCCAGGAGAGACTTACCCACCGCGTTTGCCGATCGCGGCGGAGACGCCGGTGAGGTCATTGCAGGTGATGACCCCTGCTGTATCGGAAGCGTCGTTCCGCGAGTGGTTCGGGTCGTGCGCGGCGCTTTTCAAGATCGACACCACGAAGACAGACGCGTGGTTTCAACACCGGCTGTGGGAGGACGGGGCGAGCGAGCTGGAGCTCAAGCACGATACGAAGGATTTCCGGGTGCGGATGTCGCTGGTTGCGCCGGATGAAAGGCAGAGGAGGACGGAATTTTCGTCCGTGCTTTCGATTTCCTGGCCCGCGGGAAATGAGGAAGAGACAGGAGGAGGCCAGCAGCGGCAATCGAGGACGAGAGTGGTGCCGCCGCCACAGACGGGCCAAGGCGGACTTCCGCCGCAGGCCCCGGGGCCGTGAAAGTGAACCGCAAGATGAACCGGCTTGTTTGGAAGGTGGCTGCAAAGAAGAGGGTTCCGCCGCCCTTGTAGGGCCCGGTAAGATCTGGTGTCGATACCCAGCGCCGAAGCGCCGGGCTATTATCGAATCGTCCCGGTGGGACTTGAAGAGGCGATGATGGCAGGACGGGTGTGCGGGTGGTGGCGGGACGAGAAGAGGAGAGGATCGAGTGGGAAGAGGAGGCGATCGACCTAACATATCGATCGGTATGCCTAGCGTTTTGGTTCTGGGTATCAAGGTCTTTGCCCGTGAAAGGCCCGACGCTACGCGATTCCTAAACAATTCGAATCTTGACGATTCCGGCCCTGTTTGGTTTAACAGGCGCGAATCCATGATTCAATCCCCCCCCAAGTTAGACCCCGTTCTCCACATTCGTGTGGATGATCCCACGTGAGGTTGGACCAGCGGCCAGGCGATGACGCCGGGCCACTGACAAATTGAACGGGCTGGCCACCTCTTTTTTCGGCCAGTCCCGCGTGTCTTCCTGACGATGCGCTTCGCCTGACTGCCACAGTTTTCCCGGCAGGATCATGTCCGCAAGGACAGGTCGCGAGCACTTCCTCAATTTATCCAATCCACTATTATCTCCCCATTTTGTCATGAATCATTTCTCCCATGTTTCCCATCTTTCGAATCCCGAGTTCTGGAACAAAAAAACCGTCCTGGTGGCCGGGGCAACCGGTTTCCTCGGCGGCTGGATCGTCCGCCGGCTGCTGGACCACGGCGCGCGGGTGATCGCCCTGATCCGGAAGCCGCGGCCGGGGTCGCATTTTTATCTGCGTGGTTTCGACCGCGAGGCGGAAGTGGTGATCGGCGACGTGGCGGACATCGGCCTGGTGCGGGATATTTTCAAGAAGAACCCGGACATCAGCGTGTTTTTCCATGCGGCGTATGGCGGTGACGTGAACACGGTGCTGAAGGAGCCGCTGGAATGCTTCCGCGCGGCGGCGCAGAGCACCTGGGAGATCCTGGACCTGCTGCGTCTGGAGTATCCGAAATGCATCACGGTGATGAGTTCCTCCGACAAGGCGTATGGCAGCCAGAGCCTGCCGTATCGCGAGACGAGCCCGCTGATGCCGATGCATCCGTATGAGGTGGCGAAGGCCTCACAGGATCTGGCTGCGCAAAGCTATGGCAAGACGTACGGGCTGCCGGTGGCGGTGACGCGGTGTGGCAATTACTACGGGGCGTATGATTTCAATTTCTCCCGGCTGATACCGGGGGTGCTGAAAGACCTGGCGGAGGGACGGCAGCCGGTGCTGCGGTCCAACGGGCGCTTCACGCGTGATTTCCTCTACATCGAGGACGCGGCGGAGGTGCAACTGATGCTGGCGGAACGGCTGGCGGAGGATCCCTCGCTGTATGGGGAGGCGTTCAACTTCTCCTACGAGGTGGAGCTGGAGGTGATCGACATCGTGCGGCGGTTGGCGGAGCTGACGGGCCAGCCGATCGAGCCGGAGGTGAACAACTCGGTGCGGGCGGAGATCCCGCACATGCGGCTTTCCACGGAGAAGGCGACGAAGCGGCTGGGGTGGAAGCCGCGGTTCAGCTTCGACGAGGGGTTGAAGCGATCGGTGAAGTGGTATTTGAATCACTTCAAGAAGCACGCGGCGGCCTATGTCGTCGGACATGTTCCTTTCCTTGGAAAGGCAACGGACCTGTTGACATGCACGATCTAACACAACGAGGCATGATGGACGGAACCGAAAGTGGAACGGGCGAGGCCCACGGTGCGGGGGATTTCCGCATCGTGGAGGCCCTGCCGTTCACGCGCCCCCCGGACACGCGTGACGTGGTCCGCGCGGCGCGGGTATCGCTGGAGGTGCTGGCGATCGCCGGGGTGTATCTGTTTCTCGTCCTGGGGGCGCGGGATACCCGGCTGCCGCGCACGAGCAAGGTCCGCCAGCGGGAGGCGCGCACGGCGGTGTTGCTTGCGGCGAGGGAGGAGGAGATCGACCGGACGGCGGGAGGGAGCTAGCGGGGCCGAAGGTGCCGGCAAGCGGGGACAGAGGCGCTTTTCTGTTAGATAAGCGCATGGGCCGGCGCGGGTGGAGTCCGGGTTTCCAGCCTTCGTTGCCGATGGCGAGGGACCCAATCAGGCCGGGGAACCACCATGAAGGTTCCCCGGCCTTTTTGTAGTCAGGGGTGAACAGAAGTTTTCCTCAATCATCGACGACGAGGCGCAGGTCCGGTTCATGAGACAGGGGGCCGGGCCTTATCTAACACAACATCCGGTTCCGCCGATGGCTGGAAGACGGGAGACGCGCCACGATATCCTCCCGGGAGAACCATGGTCAAAGAAAGGAATGTTAACGGGGTGTAAAAAACGGACCGGCCCAACAGCGTCCGATTGCATGATATTGCGTTTCAAACACCCGCCGCGGGACTTCATTTTCCGAGTAAAACGAGGCACTTGCGCACGACCCCGCCATGAGGAACCGGCGCGCGGACATCTAACACACGATTTGACATTTCTTAACAAATGCGGCGCTGCGCGACGCTTATATCTGTGGTAACTGCTCTCACACGGCCATGAGCGAAAACCCAAATCTCCCGCCACTTTCGGCCGGCACCATCGTGCGCCGGACCTGCGGGAACACGGGCCATCCGGGATGGCAGCTCTGCTTCGTGAAGGACGCGGCCACCCTTTCGATCCATTTCTCCGACCAGGTCCACGGTGGCTCCGCGCCTTGCCGGGCCGCGGCCCAGCGGGCGCTGGATGAGCTTCGCCCGCTCTTCCAGCCGGATGGGGCAGCCACCAGACGGGCGGGACGGAAACGCCAGTGCTGCCCACCTCCGGGGCAATGAAGCGTCATCCTGCCGGACCGGGACACCGAGGTAATTTTTGCTAGATCGGCGGCTTTTCGGGGGAAAACCTCCTCGACCCAGTGCCGGCATGCCTGTATGCCCTTCCGCCACGGCCACGGGCCACCGCAGTAAATGTCCCGGAGACGGCCAGCGACCCAATGGAGGAGGAAATGCGTGAGGGAGGGTCTCCTCACGGGTATTCCTTTCACGGCCTGCGCGCTGCTGATCGTGGTTTTCCCGTCCCAGGCTGTTCCCCTGTTCTGTGGAAGTGTGTTCTGCGGGGTCGTGGGTCTCACCTTGCAACGGATCCGGATGCGGAAGACGGAGTGCGAAAAGTGCGGGCGCCTGCTGCGACGCCGCATGAAGTCCGATTCCCCCATCTCGTTCCATTGCCCGCACTGCAAGATCCTCTGGGAAACCGACTACACCCAGGACGGGGGATGATTTTCACCGGGGCACCGGTTTCCGCGGAAAAAAGTGCGACGCCCAAATCAAGCTTCCACCCATGTTCCACGGCAGGGCGGCTTTCCGGGCTGGCCAGCGGCGGTGAAAATCCTAAACTCGGCCTTCACTTTCCACATAGATCCGACGGACATGATCCAGAATCCCACTCTCGCGCCACCGTCCCCGGGCATCATTCTGCGCCGGACCTGCCAGAATACCGGGCACCCGGGCTGGCAACTCAGTTTCGTCAGGAATGCGGCCACGCTCGCGATCCATTTTTCGGACCTGCTCCACGGTGGTTCCGCGCCGTCACGTGCGGCGGCCCAGCGCGCGCTGGATGAACTGACGCCGATTTTCCATGGCCGCCATGGCCGCCATGGCCGCCATGGGCGGGCGGTGCGGTTCGCGCGGTACTGAGGGGCGGGGCAGGAGCAGACTTTGGAGGGGGCGACTTGTAAGTTGGGGTCGCGGCGTGGGCTGTCGGGAAGCAAGGACCGATGGGGCGGAATGAATTCCGCGCTCCGGTGGAAGAGGGCTCGGGTTGATGGGGCGGAATGAATTCCGCGCTCCGGTGGAAGAGGGCTCGGGTTGATGGGGCGGAATGAATTCCGCGCGCCGGTGGAAGAGGCTGGGGTTGATGGGGCGGAATGAATTCCGCGCGCCGGGTTGTGCTGTAAGCCGCAGCGGCCGGCAGCTTTGCAGAGCGGTTCTCAGAGGTTGGCCATCACCTGGCGGGCGAGTTCGTCGTCGGACTTTTTGGCGGGATCGAAGCCGTGTTTTTTCGCCTCGTCCGGATTCTTGAAGCGGTCCGCGACGGGCAAGGCATAGTTTCTGGAGCCGTAGACGATCATCTCTTCCTTGTCGCGGATCCTCTTTTCCGCCTGCCAGCCGAAGGGGACGAGGCATTTGAAAATGATGCCGTAACGGTGGCGCGGGGAATAGGTCTCGAGATCCTTGGCGAGCTTCGCCGTGTCGCGGAAAGCGTCCTTGCCGACGACGGCCAGGGGAGCCCGCAACTCGGCGCGGCAGCGGGACATGAGCAGGGTGCTGGCCACGAGGGAAATGAGCAGGTAACTGCCGAAGACCATCAGCGCGAGCTTGCCGTTGGAGTATTTTTTCGGCGGGGCCGCGGGAACGGGAGTTTCATTTGCCATCGCGTGTTGCTAGCCAATGGGGGAGCGAGGGGCAAGTGATAAGGGGTGCTGACGCGTTGCGGAGCGGGCGGTTCAGGCTTGATCGCCGCCGCCCGGGCGATGTTCGGCCAGCAGCTTGCGCGTGGCCATACGCGCGACGCCGCCCAAAGCGCCCGCGAGGGCGGTCCAGACGAGGGCCTCGCCCCAGGTGACTCCCGCCGCTCCGGGATTGCGCGGCGGGTTTTCACCGGTCCACGCGCGGTAGCCTTTCCGTGCGAGGCGGCGTGCGGCCTCGTCGGCGAGGATGGGAACGACGAGGGATGCGGCGGCAGCGAGAAGGAAGCGGGAGGTGGAGGATTTCATGGCGGGTGAGGTTTCCGGGTGAAGTCTCATGTTAGCATGGAATCGGGGGAGCGCGCGGGATTTTTGGCGAATTGCAAAGCGGCGGCGGATCACGGGCCGGCCGGGCCATCCTCATCTTGTTAGGGAGCGGTGTACGGCGGCAGCGGCGTGCTGAAGAATTCGTCATCACCGCCGCATGGGCCATGCGGGACCCAAAGCCCGACTGAACGATCACCCGGCGAGCTCGTTTCCGGACCTTGGCCGATGACAGGCGGTGGGAGCCGCCCCAACCGGACCGCTCGGAGTGTAAAGGCCGGGGACATGGGTAACACCTGTACGGGGACATAGGTAACACTTTTTCATTCGTCCTGCAGTCGGTTTTGGCTGCCTTTTCGCTTGGTCGCCCGGGCCGGATCGATCGTCCCGAGCTTCTGTGAACAATAGTAAACATCGTGGCAGCCTTCCCCTCCGGGACGCAGCGCCACGACTTCGCCAATCAGTGCCGCGCCGATCGCATGGGTCCGGTTGCCGAAGGTGATCTCGCCCTTGCTCCGGACCTTCCGCAGGACGTCGTCGCCCAGATAGAAGCTCTCCACCGCCGCCAGTTCTTCCGGATAGCGCCGCGTTGACAGGCGGTACAGATCGTTGGGGCGTTCCAGCTCCAGCGAATGGTGAGGCCGCTTGTGGTTGTAGATGTCCCGCCAGCGGTCGAACACCTCCTGGCAATGCGCGAGATCCCTCAACACCTTCTCCCTGCGCAGCACCTCGACATCCAGCGTCCGATGAAAGCGCTCGTCCTTGCCCTGGGTCTGGGGATGGCGTGGCCGGCCGTGGATGACTTCCACTCCCAGCCGCATCAGCCAGATCTCCAGGCCCGTCCGCCCGTAAGCCCGGCCGTCCTCGCGCAATCCCAGCCCCCAGGGAGCCCCATGATCGCAGAGGA
>CAXTTX010000152.1:0-6328 GCA_964247045.1 uncultured Verrucomicrobiales bacterium
TTTTTGCCCATGGGCCGGATCTAACATAATCGCGGCGGCTGGGCAGAAGGTCGTCCATGGCAGGGGATTGTGCCAAGGCGGCAACGCGGGGCTATTTACAGCGTGGGGGGCGCGGTGTGATGCGCGGGAAAGAAGCCCCGGCCAGCTATTCAGCGGCAGCGGCCTGAGGCCTGTCCGGAGTCCTAGCTTTCAGCTTGCTCTTCTGATATCAAACTCGCGCCTGCGGACCTGGATTGGCGCCGATTGGAGAAACCGGGAGTAAATCTTCACTTTCCCGCAGCAAACCGGTTGGAGAGCCATTGCTCCAACAACCCCGGCCAAGCACCCAAATCGCCTTTCCCCTTGAGACCATAACCATGGCCTCCGCTCTCAAAGAGATGCAGGGAAACTGGGACCTTGTTCGCCTTGCAGGCCGCCGCGAACTCCAGGCTATTTCGGCAATCGACACCGTCATCCGAGGTGCTTAGCAGGAATACGGGCGGGGTCTGCGGACTCACGGCCAGTTGGGTGGAATACGCTTCAGCAGCCTCCGGGGCCGGATCCTTCCCAAGCAGATTCGTCCGCGAGCCGCCATGGGCCAAAGGCGGCTTCATCGAGATCACCGGATAGATGAGAATCGCGAAATCCGGACGGCAATCCTGTTTGTCGATCTCATCCGTTCCTTCGGCCGGAAAAATATCCGCAAAGCGAGTCGCACACAGGCTGGCGAGATGGCCGCCTGCCGAAGATCCCATCACGCCCACTTTCTTCGGATCGATTCCCCACTCCGCTGCTTTGGAGCGTGCGGTTCGGATCGCTCGCCTTGCATCCAGAAACGGCACCGGAAATTGGTAACCCAATGCGGGGTTCGCGCTGACCCGGTATTTCACCACGATCCCGGCGATCCCGCGCTCCTTTAGCCAGCGCGCGTAATCCTCTCCCTCGTGACCCGCGGCCAGGATGGCATAGCCTCCACCCGGGAGAATTACGGCGGCCGCACCCGTGGCTTTGCCCTTCTCAGGGAGGAAAACCTGATACTGGGGAACCTCGATGTTCGCCAGGCGACCGCCTTCGCCGATCGTTTCGGTGCCCGCGGCCGGGCGTTTGGCTCCCGGGGCTTCTCCCGGCCAAAGATTGGTCCACGGCTGTTGCGCCTGGGCGATGGCGCAAAAAACGAGTGATATAAAAGCGGCGGTTTTCTTCATGGGTTTTGTTGCGGTGCCGGCCCGTGTGGATTCACTTCGCCGTCTTGATCCGTGCGGGCACGTCCTTGATCTCGATTCCCGCCTTGGTGAGCGAATCCCAGATTTTCAGAAGGCGTTCGATCGGTGTGCCCTTGTCCGCCTCCAGCTCCAGCTTCCGCCCGGGGTTCTGTTTCTGATACGCGGCCAGATAGGACTCTAACAATCCTTCCGGCACCGCGAGGGAATCCAGCGTGACGTTACCGAGGGCATCGACCGCGATGGTGGACCGCGTGTCCTTCACCTGATCGGAGGGGATCTCGCGGACGGTTGGCAGTTCGATCCGCAAAACGTCCCGCGGCTTCTTGAATGCCGTGGACACGATAAAGAACACCAGCAGCACGAAAAGGATATCGATCATCGGAATGACCGCGATCTGGCTGCGGACGGTTCTCGGACGGTGAAAGCGCATGGCGGGTCAGGAGTTGGTGTGCGGCTTTTCAAACGCGGAGGTCAGGTTGGAAAGCAATGATTCCAGCCGTGCCGTCAGCGTCTCGATGCGCCGCATGAAATAGCCGTGGGCGATCACGCACGGGACGGCGATCGCCAGACCGAAGATGGTCGTCGTGAGGGCCTCCGCGATGCCCCGCGCGATGGCCAGGTGGTCGGAATTGTCACCCAGCCCTTGGAAGATCCGGACCAGACCGGAAGCCGTCCCCAGCAATCCCAGCAGGGGAGCAATGGTGATGACTGTATCCAGCACTCCGATTCCCGCGTGAAGATGGACCGTCTCCTCGCGCGCCGCAGATTCCACGGCCTGCGTGATATCGGCGCGGGAACGCCCGCGGTTTCTCAGCACCACTGTTGCCAGGCGCGCGAGCACGCTGTCTCCTTTTTCGAACTCCTTGATGACCGGATCCATCTTGTCCGTCATGGCGTGTTGCTGAAACCGCGAGACATCGTTGGCGAGCGAGCGGGGGATCACGCGGCTGCCAGAAAGCGACATCGCCTTGTAGAGGATCGCCATCACTCCCGCGATGGAGGTCAGCCCGAGAGGGATCATGAAGATGCCGCCTTTCTGGATGAATTCCCAAAAGTTTGGGAAACCGAAAAGCGCGGTGTCGGCGAGGATAATGGGCACGTTGGCTAACATGTGAAAAAATCTGCTAGAAGTAAAAGTTAAAGATCAGTTCCAAAGGGGACTTTTCGTATTCCTTGCGGAGGGCGGCTGGCATCGCGGGAATTTCAGCGTCGCGGATCGAATTCAGGGTGAATCCTTTTTGGACCTCTCCGGTCTCCATTTGTCCCACGAACTGGACCGTTCTCACCTTGCCGTTCGGCTCCACGTAGAAGCGGACGGTCAGGTAGCCGGGGGTGATGAAATCCCGGTGCCGCACGCAGTTGCGCTGCCATTCCAGTTCCACGGCCCGGCTGATGATCGCCTGATACCGGCCCAGTGGCGTATCCGCCACATTCAAGGCGCTTCGGCCGGTGCGGGAAATTGAACCGACGATGGCGGCCTTCTTTTGATTTCCGGCGAAAGCGGGGTCGTTGGCGGGAGGGACTGGCGGCGGCTTCGGCAATTCGGCGGGTTTGCTGCATGCGGGCGAGTCGTCCCCGGGACGATCAAGAGGGGTCGGTTTTGGCCCGTCTTTTTTCTCCGTGGGCTTGAGTACCGGAACGTCCACCGGGTTTGGTCCGGCCAGAAGTTCCCCGGGCGGCGGTGAGGCGGGTTGTGATGGCGTCATCCCGGGTGGCTGATCCGACTTTTCGGCTGCGGGGGCGGGTTGCTCGGCCACGATCGGGTCCGCTGCGGCGGGATCAGGCCGGGATGCCGCGGGGGGGGGGGGGGGGGTTCCGGGGGGGGGGGGGGGGGGAGGGGGACGATTGGCCGCGAGTTTTCCGTCCCGGTAATTGCTCTCGGTGGTTTCCAGGTCATCCTCATCCTTGGGTTGCTCTCCCTTTTGGGAGGGTAAGTCCGGTGCCGTTGGGTTGGGTGTGCGGTCGCTCGTCGCCGTCGTGTCGCGCTCACCAATGAATGCGGGCCCCTTGGGAGGGGGAGACGTCTGGTCGTCCGACGTCCTGGCGAACCTGGGCTTTGTCGGAGCCGGTTCAGGCGCCGCGGCCGGTGAAGTGGAGTCTGCCTTTGCCGCCGCGACCTCCGGGAAAATCGTCACGACGGATTCCGTGGGGGGAGCGGCGGTGACAGGCTTCTGCCTGCGGAGCATTTCGGATCGGATCGAGGCAAAGGCCATCAACATGATCGCCGCATTCACCAGCACGGATAGCCCCAGAGAGATCGCCCACAGGCGGCCCTCGCCTCTCCATGCGGAATGCCCGGTTGATACCATTTTCCTTGCGCCGGGAGCTTTGACGGAAAATCCGGGATGCGCAATCCGGGATATCGGGAAAGGCAGGGGACTCGACCGCCTCCGGGCCTTGCGAAGTGCCGGTTTCGCAAGGGGTAATCCCGAAGTGGATCGGGTGCCTGGGGAGGGGGCGTTGCGGGCGATCTAACAAATGATGACATGATCGCGGAAACAGGGGTGGAAGCTATCAGATAGATGTGTCGGCCTGGACTCCGGACGGCCGCTTGGCTGATGACGCAACCTCACGATCCGGCACCTTCCTTCGGGGAGCGGTTAGAGTCGCGCTCCCAATTGTGACGCTGGAGTTCACTGACCATTTTTTCACATGACGATGTCGTGACCATTTGCCATTGGCCGTATTGTCCGCGCTTTCCCTAAAGCAATGGGCCACGCCATGATCCGCCTCGCAACTCCAAAAGCCATCACGCTCATCGTCTGCATCTGCGGCGCGCTGGGCCTCCAGAATTCGTCCGGTGATGACCATCATCACCATGATCATGATGACGCGCCACCCGCGCCCGCGGCACGGCGGACCCACGTGGAGTTCGAGGAGATGGCCGCCATCTTGAATGCTGAAAAGGAATCGCGGAAGGTAACCCCTGTGAAGCTGCCGCCGCTTCCCGAAGGCGTGCGGGATCTCGACTTCCGGGAGTTCTATAAGATGCCCGTGGGTCCCCGCGGCCTTGAGCCTTCGTCCAAGCTGCTTTCGCTCGATGGCAAGCGCGTGAGGATCCTCGGCTATGCGGGCGAGATGGAGCGCGCGGACAAACGCCAGCTCATCTTCGCGGCCGTTCCCCTCAAGCCGCAGCCGGAGGAGTATGGCCTTTGCGATGATATCCCCGGCGTTCACGTGCTCGTCACCGTGCCAGGGAATCCCGACGAGCAAGCACGGCTCGCATCGGGCCCGCTGCTTCTAACGGGAGTGCTCTCGGTCGGCACCTACGCGAAAAGGGGCGAGACCTCCTTCGTCCGCCTGCTGCTGGATCCGCCCGCGGAACAAACCCCTTCCCATCATTGATTGAAATTCATTCTCCCACCAATCCCACCACACCTATGAAAACCACACGATTCGATCTCATCGCCACCGCGGTGTCGCTCTCCACGGTCCTGCTTTCCGGCGCGGCGTTCGCGTCTCCCTCCGTTTCCCGCCTCACACCTCCCAGCGCCTTGTTCACCTTTGGTGACGCGGAGCCGCCGGTCATCGCCCGCTTCCTCCCCGGCCAGCGTTTCGATCTTCAGGCGACTGTCAGCCCCGAAGCCGGCAAGACCATCACGGGTGCCATTTTCAAAGTGGATGGCAACGTGGTCTCAGGCACCGTCACCCTCATTCCCGGCACCGTCGCAGGCCTTCCAGCCTCGTCGGTTTGCCCCACGCTTCGCGCCTATTCCAGCGCCGCACCGGGAGTTCACACCTTCACCGTCGAGGCGACGCAGAGTGACTCCACCGTGGTCACCGCCACCGGAAACTTCGAGGTCATCTCCATGAATCTCAACGGCGGGACCAAGGCGAAGAACATCATCTTCTGTATTGGCGATGGCATGGGCATTGGCCACCGCACGGCTGCCCGTATCATGAGCAAGGGCGTCCAGCAGGGGAAAGCCCTCGGTGAACTCGTCACCGACACCTTCCCTAACACCGGCATCGTCAAGACCGCGTCCCTCAATTCGATCGTCACCGACTCCGCCCCCGGCGCCGCCTGCTACTCGACCGGCAACAAGTTCAACAACAACCAGGAAGGTGTCTTTCCGGACGATACCACGGCGAAGTTCGACAACCCGCGCGTCGAGCTCGTCGGTGAATACCTTCACCGGACCCAGGGCAAGGCCCTCGGCATCGTCACCACGGCGGACGTGTTCGATGCCACCCCCGCGGCCTTTGGCATTCATACCCAGGATCGTGGCGCCGGCACCGGTATTTGCGACCAATACCTCGACGAGGCCGTCGACAAAAGTGGCCTGAAGGTTCTCCTTGGCGGCGGCCGCAAGTGGTTCCTTCCCTCCACGGCCATTGGTAGCGCCCGCGCCACCTCCAGCTCCGACTACGCGCATACGGCGGAACTCGCCGCCGGCTGGGGCGTCGCTGTTGGCGATGCCAGCGATGTGAACCGCGACCTGCTCGGGGATTTCCAGACCGCCGGTTTTGCTTACGCGCCGGATGCGACCTCTCTTGCCTCGGTTCCCAACAACACCCAGAAGCTGCTCGGACTCTTCTCGTTCTCCAACATGAACGTGTCCTTGGACAAGATCAACGGACGCCGCAACGTGGTGCCAGCCGGTTCGACCACCGGCAACACCCTCGTGACGGATTATGGTTTCCCGGACCAGCCGCTGCTCAATGAGATGACCGACAAGGCGCTCAAGGTCCTTTCCAACAATCCCCAGGGCTTCGTCCTCATGGTTGAAGGTGCCTCCATCGACAAGCAGGCGCACAACATGGACTCGGAACGCTGGATCCTCGACGCCATGGAGTTCGACAATGCCATTGGCGTTTGCAAGACCTTCGCCCAGGCGAATCCAAACACGCTCATCATCGTCACCGCGGACCACGAGTGCGCGGGTATCTCCATTAACGGCGCCTCGCTGCGGACGAATTCCCAGCAAGAGGCCGCCGCGGCCGCTCCCACCACCGCCGCTGTTGCCCAGGCCAGCGTCGGTATTTATGATGCGGCGGGATTCCCTAACTATTCCATCGCGCCGGATGGATTTCCCGTCACCACCGATATCGATTACCGCATGGTCATCGGCTACGCCGCGAACGTGGATCGCAAGGAAGACTTCCTGACCAATCCCTTCCCGCTC
>CAXTTX010000152.1:6338-11172 GCA_964247045.1 uncultured Verrucomicrobiales bacterium
CGGTGCCAACGTGGCCGGGTATCCCGCCGCTCCGCTCGGTCGCGATGCGAATGGCTACACCATTACCGGTCAAGTCGCCGGGACCAGCGCCGTGCATACGGCCGCCGACGTGCCGGTCTACTCCTTTGGACGCGGCAGCATCCTTTATGCCGGCACCATGGACAACACGGACGTGTTCTTCAAGGCCATGCAGGCCGCGATCGGTGGTTCCAAATAATACCCTGCCCAATCAACTATCCATGAAATCACGAACCATCCTCCTCGCCCTCACCGCCGCCCTGGCATCGCTCGGCCATGGGGCCACCCTGTTTGATTTTGATGGCGCGACCCCGGCCACGGTCACGGGCACTCCCTTGCCCGCCTTGGTCACCCTCCGGAACGCCTATTGGGAAACGCTGGATGACAATGGCGATCCCCTGGCCGTTCCCGGCTTCCGGGCGGATAACAGCTCATCGGTCGCGGTTGGTGATCCAAACACCCTTGGCTACGGGCCCGCCATCTCGGGCAATGCCTTGGACGGCACCAATGGCCCGGTGATGTTCACCTTCGCCAGCGCCCTGAACCTGTCGAACTTCGGGGTCGTGCTGGACAACAGCTCCTTCGGAAATATCCCGATCATTGGCGGGGACCCTGCCTCCGGAACGAACATCCTGTTCTACGACGCGGCGGACACGCTCATCGGTTTCATCGCCCTGGATCAAACCGTGTCCGGCTTCAACATCGCGAACAATGATTCCTTCGCGAATGTTTCGAAGATCGTCCTGCCTTCCGGCGCGTTCTACGACAACGTGAGTTTTAGCGCCCAAGCTGTTCCCGAACCATCTGCTGCGGCATTGGGGGGCATCGCCGCTCTCGTCTTGCTTCGCCGTCGCCGGGCTTGATGGGTTCTCCCGATTGGCTATCCTCGACCCTGAGGCCAGAAATGGCTTCAGGGTTTTGTGTTTTTGGATGAACTTGGAACGGGTTTTAAGTTCATCGGGCTCCGTGGATGGGGTATTTGTGATAAATCCGTCATTTTTCCTGAAATATTTTATGGGATCAGGGCTATTTTGTCGTCATTTGATCAATTTTTGATTGCTGATGAGGTGTCTCGTGGCTACGTTCCGCCCCCAACCCGCAATTTTTATGAGCAAATCTCAAATGGACGGAGCACAGGCCCTCATCCGCACGCTGGATGATCTCGGCATTGAATATATCTTCGGCTACTCCGGTGGAGCGGCCATCCCGATTTTCGACGCGCTCGAAACGGTCAAGACCAAGATGAAGTTCATCCTGGTTCGTCACGAGCAGGGCGCGGTCCACATGGCGGATGGCTACGCTCGCGCGACCGGTCGTCCCGCCGCGGTGCTCGTTACTTCCGGACCAGGTGCCGGCAACACCGTTACCGGCCTGATGACCGCGATGATGGACTCCGTGCCCATGCTGGTGATCAGCGGGCAGACGGTGACCTGGATGCTGGGCAAGGACGCCTTCCAGGAAGCGGACATTTTCGGCATCACCATCCCGGTGGTGAAGCACAACTATCTGGTGAAGGATAGCAACGCGCTGCCCCGCATCGCGCGTGAGGCCTATTACATCGCCACCACCGGCCGCCCCGGTCCCGTGCTCATCGACGTGCCAAAGGACATCTCCCAAGGTCCTTTCACTGGCGACATGAATGCTCCCTTCGACCTCCCCGGTTACGACCCTTCCTCCGATTTCAACATCGATGCCAAGGCGGTCAAGGATGCCGCTGCATTGATTGCTGGAGCGAAGCGTCCCGTGATCCTCGCCGGCCAAGGTGCCATGATTGCCCGTGCCGACAAGGAGCTGCTGCACCTTGCCACGACCCTGAACGCGCCGGTCACCACCACCCTCTTGGGCAAGGGCGTCTTCCCGGAAACCCATCCGCTCGCGCTGGGCATGCTTGGCATGCACGGCACCGCCTATGCGAACAAGGCGATGATCGAGTGCGACCTGCTGATCAATATCGGCTCCCGCTTTGATGACCGGATCATCGGCCAGCCCTCGAAATTCTGTAAGGACGCCAAGATCATCCACATTGACATTGACCCCGCGGAAGCCGGGAAAATGATCCAGCCGGACATTATGATCGTCGGCGACGCGAAGGCCGCGCTGACCGAGATCAACGAGAAAATCGGCCCGCTGGAAACCACTGAGTGGCTGGCGAAACTGGACGGCTACAAGAAGAAATTCCCGCTCACCTACAAGAAGCAGGGCGGTCTCCGCATGCAGCAGGTGATCGACGAGCTTTATCAACTCACCGAAGGCAGGGCCATTGTTTCCACGGACGTGGGCCAGCACCAGATGTGGGCCGCCCAGTTCTATAAGAACCATGAGTCCTTCCATTGGCTGTCCTCCGGCGGTGCAGGCACCATGGGCTTCGGCTTCCCCGCGGCCATTGGTGCGCAGCTCGCGCATCCGGAAAAAACCGTGATTTCCATCTCCGGAGACGGTGGCTTCCAGATGACCTTGTTCGAACTCGCCACCGCGCAGATCCACAAGCTGCCGATCAAGATCGTGGTGCTGAACAACCACTACCTCGGCATGGTCCGCCAGTGGCAGGAACTCTTCTACGAGGACCGCACCTCTGGCGTGGACCTCATCGGCAATCCAGACTTCTGCAAGCTGGCCGGTGCCTATGGAATTCCTTCCGTTTACATCAAGCGGCCCGCCGATGTGACCAAGCAGCTTGAGAAAGCGCTGGCCTACAACGACGGCCCCATCCTCATCCACGCCGAGTGTGTGAAGACGGACAACGTGTTCCCCATGATTCCGGCCGGTGCCGCGCTGGAAGACATGATCACGGAAGCCCCGAAACAGAAGATGGAAAAGCCCATCGGTTCCACATGAGCCGTTGTTCTTCTCCTCTTCGTTTGGAATTTAAAATTTAGGATTTAGAATTTTCTACCATGTCCCAGACCATCGTCACCACGGATACCCCGGTTGCCCTGCCGAAAGCCGCCCGGGGTCCCAGCCATACCCTCTCGATCCTCGTCAACAACGAGCCCGGCGTGCTAATGCGCATTTGCCAGGTTTTCTCCCGACGGGGATTCAACATCGACTCCCTGGTCGTCTCGGAAGGCCGCAACGCGAACTTTTCCCGGATGACCATCGGGATTTCCGGCGACCCGCAGGGTCTGTCCCAGATCATCATGCAGGTGAACAAGCTCATCGACGTGATCCATTGCTCGGAACACGACAGCGAGGACGCCGTCGTGAAAGAGTTGATCCTCGTGAAATTCCTCGCGGATGACACCCAGCGCACCCAGGCCCTCCAGATCATCGAGCACTTCGGCGGCAAGACCGTGGACCTCACGCCCACCTCCATGATCGCGCTGGTGTCCGGAAACTCGTCGAAAATCGACGCCGCCATCAGCATGTTCTCGCAATTCGAGATCATCGAGACCGTCCGCACCGGCAAGGTCGTGATGGCCCGCGGCGAGCAGCCGACGTAACCTGCAATCCTCTCTCAAGAGCGCGCCAAGTGGATTTATTCCCTTGGCGCGCTTTTTCGTGAAGTTGGTGAGATCAGTGCGGCTGGCTGAGCCGAGGCAACCAAAAAACCTGATTATTAAGCTGAAAGTGGGCACGGGAACCGCTTATGACGAGCCGGTTGGAGATTTTTTTGACTCGAGAGATCCTTGTGATTGCTTGAGTTCGCCGTTTCCAAGGCTCTGTAATGATGAGTCCCGCTAATGCGAATTGACGCATGGCGCTCAATTTTGCAATAATGACGGAAAGGTTTCAAAACCTTTATGGCATGGTGGGTGCTTGATGGGATCAAATCCTACCCTCCAACTACACACACATACCAATGATTACTAAGATTCCCTCCTTGCTGCTCACGGCGACTGCCGTTTGTTTTACCGGCGGCATGACTGCCAATGCGGCCGTCATCGCTGGTTTTGATTTTTCCACCTTGGCTGGTGGAACCAACAACTTCGGCACAAGCCCTCTGGTGTCGACAACGACGGCGGCCAACACCACAAACACCGGAATTGTCCGTGGTTCAGGTGTCGGGACCACGGGCACCGGGGCCGCCAGAGGATTCGGTGGAAATGACTTCACCGGCACTTCCGCAGCCACTGCGGTGGGCCTCAACGAGTTCTTCACGGTCGGCGTCACCGCAGCCACAGGCTACTCCGTGTCTTTCTCAGATTTAGGTGCCTACAACATTCGTAGGTCAGGCACGGGTCCAACTACCGCCCTGTGGCAGTATCAAATTGGCGCGGGAACCTTTACCGATATCGGAACTGCCTTTACGATTGGTGCAAACACCGCCGCTGCCGGAAACGTCCAGGCTTCGGTCAGTCTCTCGGGGATTACCGCTCTACAAACTGTTGCAGCTGGAACGACCGTTACCTTCCGCCTTGTGGAATGGGGTGCATCCGGCACAGGTGGCACATTTTATCTCAACGATCCCGTTGCTGGAAATACCGCGTCTGATTTCACGGTCAACGGCTCCATCCTGACAGCGGTGCCTGAGCCTCAGGCTGCCTCCTTGCTGGGCGCGCTGGGTGTTCTTGGTCTGATCCGCCGCCGCCGCTAATCGGTCCAGTTCGTCTTTTTAAGCCAAGCGGGGTCCTCATACCCTGCTTGGCTTTTTCTTTTGGGGCCCAACAGTTACTGCGATGACGGTTGATGCTGCGTGCGGCAGAGCGAAGGTGGTCCCCAAGGCCGAGCATGGCTCCTCGGGCGATCTCCGCTGAGAATCCCGATCTCCGCTGAGAATCCAATAGGCTCACGCCGTCCGTCCCCGCAAAATCCCATAACCCTGTCGCACATAGGCCACCGTCGACCAGAGCGTGAAAACCCCCGCGATCAGACAGGG
>CAXTTX010000153.1:0-2184 GCA_964247045.1 uncultured Verrucomicrobiales bacterium
CATGGACAATATCCTCCGCGGGCTGGAGGGCCAGAAGACCTTCATCAAGGACGAGAAGGGCCGCACGATCCAGAGTTACGTCGATACCAAGTCCGGTAGGGGAGCGAAGCTTCGCCTCACGATCGACGCGCCGGTGCAGTTCCTGTTGGAAAACACGCTCCGCATGGCGGGCCGTTCCGCCGGAGTCGTCATGGATGTGAACACGGGCGAGGTGCTGGCCATGGCATCCGTTCCGGACTACAATCCGAACGACTACATCCCGAGTATCTCGCGCGAGGACAACGAGGCCTACTCCAAGAACAAGCTGGCTCCGTTGATGAACCGGGCCATTTCCCAGTTCGCGCCGGGATCCACGATGAAGATTCCGATCTCCCTTGCCGCGGCCTTGGCAGGCAAGGGCAACAACCGCTACACGTGCAGTGGCTATGTGACCTACGGCAATGCCCAGGTGAAGTGTTGGATTTTCCGGCAGCACGGTGGAACCCACGGCAACCAGAACATCTCCGAGGCGATCCAGCACTCGTGCAACCCCTACTTCAACATCCTGGCCAACGTCATCGGCAAGGACGCCCTCATCGAGGGTTGTTCGATGGCCAACATTGGCAAACGCACCGGCATCGAGCTGCCATCGGAGAATCCGGGAATGCTGACTGGGAGCCGCGCCTGGCGGGCCGCCAATCCCAGCCGCCTGTTTTCCCAGCATGAGATCGCGATGCTCTCGATCGGCCAGGGCAGCGCGATGGCCACGCCGCTGCAGATCTGCGCGGTAGCGGCTTGCGTGGGGAACGGGGGGAAGTACTACCAGCCGCGTGTGGTGAAGGAAGCCATCGCGGAGGACGGCAAGGTCCTCATCGAGGACACACCCAAGATGACCGTGGATTTCATCAAGGCCGGCATCAAGCCCGCCGATTTCGAACTGATCCGGAATGGCATGAAGTTGTCAACCAACTCGCCGGGCGGCACTTCCGGCAAGGTGAGATTGCCGGACATCATCGCGGCGTCGAAGAGCGGCACGGCGCAGAGCAGCGACAACGGGAAACCTTCCAACAACTCGTGGGTCATGAGCTTCGCCCCCTATGATAATCCGAAATATGCCATCTGCATCATGGTGCAGAACGGCGGCTCAGGCGGTGGTGTCTGCGGACCGCTCGTGAACCTCGTCTATCGCGGCCTGTTCGCCCGCGACCTCAAGGGAGTGAAGCTCCCGCTGCAACCGCTGGGCAAGGTTCCGGGCAATACCGACCGCATCGAGAAAACCATCGAGATTTCCCCGGAGATCATCGCCGCCGTGGAATCCGGCCAAACCTTTGTCCCGCCGCTGGTCGCCGCCCTGCCCCCGCCGCCCGTACCCGTCCCGGACGAGGAAATCGGCGAAACCGGCGACGCCGCGCCTGACATTCCGGGGGCCATCGAAACCACCGCTCCCACCGACGCCGTCCCCCCCACTCCCACCATCACTCCCGAGGTCGATGCCGAAGGTTCTGTCATTCCCAAGGCAGTTCCCGTCAAAGACCCTTGACCCCTTCCCATATCATCATGTTATCTTGTTAGAAATCCACCGCCCCTTTCCCATCCAGTTTTCAAAAAAACCGCAACCCATACTCTTATCTTTACCCCCATTAAAATGATCCAACATATCAAGAGGCTCCTCGGCATCGGCAAACCCGATGCGAGAAGGGGCAACAGCATCGTCGTCAACGTCGAGAAACTCGAACGTCGCGTCGCCTTGCTCGAAGACGGCGTTCTCGAGGAATACACCGTCGAACGCGAGGGCGACCAGAACATCGTCGGCGGCATCTTCAAGGGCCGCGTGAAGAACATCGAGCAGGGCTTGAAGGCCATGTTCGTCGACATCGGCATGGACAAAAACGCGTTCCTCCATTTCTGGGATGCCATCCCGGCCGCACTCGACGCCGGCCTGGAAGAAATCCAGCGCGAGGGCAGCAACAGGAAAAAGAAGCAGCAGAAGCTCAGTTCCAAGGACATCCCGGATATCTATCCGATCGGTTCCGAGATCGTGATCCAGGTTTCCAAGGGCCCCATCGGCACCAAGGGCCCCCGTGTCACGACGAACATCTCGATGGCCGGACGCTATCTGGTCCTGATGCCCTACACGGAGCAATTCGGTATCTCCCGCAAGATCGAGGACCCGAAGGAGCGCGCGCGCCTGCGCAAGATCGTGCA
>CAXTTX010000153.1:2194-2853 GCA_964247045.1 uncultured Verrucomicrobiales bacterium
GCGGCGGCATCTCGCGCAAGATTACGTCGGGTGAAGACCGTTCGCGCCTCAAGGAAATCGCCCAGGAACTGGAAGTGCCGGAAGGCATGGGCGTCATCATGCGGACGGTGGCACAGGGTACCCGTGCCCGCCATTTCGTGCGGGACCTGCACATGCTGCTCGAACAGTGGGACGAGATCGAGGCCCGCCGCGTCAACAACCCGGCACCCGCCTGTATCTTCCAGGAGCCGGGACTCATCGAACGCACGGCGCGTGATTTCCTGACCGATGAAATCGACCAGGTCATGTGCGACGACCAGGCCACCACGGAACTCATCCGCGACATCGCGGGCAAGATTTCCCGCCGGGCCAAACGGCGCATCCACTACGTCGCGTCCGGAACGCAGCCGATCTTCGAAAAGGTCGGCATCCAGAAACAGATCGACGAGGCCTTCTCGCGGCAGGTCTGGCTTCCCTGCGGCGGCTACATCGTGATCGATGAAACCGAGGCCCTGATCTCCGTGGACGTGAACACGGGCCGGAACCGTGGCTCGAAGGACGTCGACAAGATGATCCTGGAGACCAACGTCGAGGCGGCCCAGGAAGTTGCCCGGCAACTACGCCTGCGCAATATCGGTGGTCTCGTGGTCATCGACTTCATCGACATGCGCCACCGCAAG
>CAXTTX010000153.1:2863-10913 GCA_964247045.1 uncultured Verrucomicrobiales bacterium
AAGGACCAGCAGACGGTTTACAAGGTGATCAAGGACCGCTTGAAGAAGGACAAGGCGAAGACGCAGGTCCTGCAAATTTCCCCGGTCGGCCTGATGGAGATGACGCGCCAGCGCCTGAACGAATCGTTGCGCGACTCGATGTACGAGCCATGCCCGTATTGCCAGGGCCGTGCCCGTGTGAAGACTCCAATGACCATGTCCGTGGAGATCCAGCGCCGCCTGAACACGGTCATCCAGAAACACCGCGAGTCCCTCGGCGACATCATCGTCATCGTCAACAGCGATGTCCTCAACCGCTTCAAGAGCGAGGACGCGAAGTTGCTCGGAGAACTGGAGCGCTCGCACTCCGGCCGCCTGATTTTCCGCTCCGACCCGACGCTGAACCGCGAGCGTTTCGCGATCATCGACGCGGCGACGGAAAAAACCATCGACCAAGCCTGATCTTTCCGGAAAGCCCAACTAACCCTTCAGCCCGCAAGACCCGGCATGTCGTTCCGTTTCCTCTGGCCCGCGCTCTGCCTGTTCGCGACGAATTTCGCACAGGCCGCGCCGGGAGATCCCGATCCGTCCTTCGGCGAAGGAGGACGGGTTTTGACGCCTTTCCCCGAAGTTCCGCAGTTGCGGAGCTTTCATCTCGGGGCGATGGCGATCCAGGCGGATGGAAAGATCGTGCTGGCAGGCGGGGCGGGCTTCGGCGGATTCAGCGCGTCTTCCACAGGATCGATTTTCGTGGCCCGCTATCTGCCAAACGGACAATTGGATGCCGACTTCGGTGAGGGTGGCAAGGCGCTGATGACTTTCGCTGACTGCGGGATCGATTGTTCAACCGTGGCGATCGACCGGAAAGGAAGAATCCTGGCGGGCGGCAGGAAGGTGGAGAACCGGGGGACAACTTCCGAGATTCAATACCTGATCGCAGTCCGGTTCCTGCCGGACGGGAAGCCGGACACCGGCTTCGGGGAAGAAGGAGCCTGGATCCACGGAGACCCTTACAGGAGTTTTCCCGCTCGCCGATGACAAGATCCTGCTGGCGGGAGGGCATGAGCAAGATCGCTACCATCATTGGGAATTCCGGCTGATGCGGTTGGAGTCCGATGGTGTTCCCGATCTCACGTTCGGCGACGGGGGTTCCGCCAAAACCCATTTCGGATTCAGTGACAACATGATTGCCATTGGCTCCGCCCGGCAGCGGGATGGGAAGATCCTAGTGACCGGGCGCGACATTTACGATGACCGACATCCCAGTGTGATGGCGCGCTACCATCCGGATGGCTCGCTGGACGATACCTTCGGGACCGGAGGCAAAATCCGTGCCGGAGGAGTGGATGTCGCGTTCCAATCCACTGGTAAAATGATTGTGGCCGACACGGGGCCCACCGGCCAGGGGACGAAGACCGGATTTCACTTCGCCATTCTGCGGAGCAATGGCCGGCGCGAGACGGGTTTGTTCCCCTTCACCCTGCCGCATGGTTTCCGGGTAGGTGACTCGGAGGCCGAATGCAACGCGGTGGCGGTGGATGCAAGGAACCGGATCCTGCTGGCCGGAAGGGCCGAGTCCGGAGGCAAACCCGTGTTCGGCTTGGTCCGGCGGGTTGCCAGCGGGGCTATCGACCCGACTTTCGGAGAAAAAGGAGAATTTCTAACAATCTTCCCGGGTCGCGACGCGGTTGCGACTTGCATGGCGGTGCTGGGCAACGGAAAAATCCTGGTGGCGGGCAACGCAGGTGGCTCTGGTGACAGCAGGGAATATGACAGCTTCGCGCTCTCGCTTCACGAAGGGGGGGGTGTGATGCCCGACGCGCGGGTGGGCCTGACCCCGGACAAGCAGCGGGGGAACAATGTTTACAAAACGCGAAATGGGCAGAGCCAGAGTGTTAGAGTTCCGGAAGGCGGCAGCCGCGATGTCTGGATCACGATCCAGAATGACGATGACAAGCCGGATGCTTTCACGATCAAGGCGAAGCGGGTGAACCCGGTTTTCAAGGTCCGGTATTTTCATGATGAGAAGGATGTCACCGCGCTGGTGACGGAGGGGTCGCTGGAGACGCGGCGGCTGAAGAAGGGGGAAACGCAGCGGCTGAAGGTGAGGATCACCGGGAGGGAGAGCTCGGGGTTTGCAGTGAATTTCGAAGTTCGGGTGAGGTCGAAAAATGATCCCGATGGGGTGGATTCGGTTTTTGTGGAGGCATCGAGCGTGGAGAGATAGGAGGCGGGTGCCCGGGGTTGGTTTACTTGGCTGCGACGAGATTGGTTGGAGTTTTGCTCCCAGAAAAGAGTAGACCGGGGCGGTCAGCCGCTACCGAAGCGGGAAAGCGTGCAATTCGCCATTACTCTTTCTGGCAGGTCTGCACGGATCGTGCTTAAATCCCCGCCAGATGCACCGGGAGAACAAGCGGCTCGCCGAGGACAAGGCGAAGGTGAAGAAATGGAAGCGCTGGGGTCCGTACCTCAGCGAGCGGCAGTGGGGCACGGTGCGGGAGGATTATTCGGACCACGGGAACAGTTGGGCGAGCTTCCCGCATGACCACGCCCGGCGGCGGGCCTACCGCTGGGGAGAAGACGGCATCCAGGGCTGGACCGACCGGCAGGGCCGCCTGTGCTTCGCCCCCACGCTGTGGAACGGCAAGGACACGATCCTGAAGGAACGGCTGTTCGGCCTGGGTGGCAACGAGGGCAACCACGGCGAGGATGTGAAGGAGTGTTACTACTACCTGGATTCCACGCCCACGCACTCCTACACCAAGGCGCTCTACAAGTATCCGCAGGCCACCTTTCCCTATACCGCGATCCGCGAGAAGAACCAGGAATTGGGACGCACCGGTCCGGAGCTTGAACTCGCGGACATGGGCCTCTTCGACGACGGCAAGTATTTCGACGTGATGCAGGAAGTCGCCAAACGTTCACCGGAAGACATCCTCTGGCGGATCACGGTGACGAACCATGGCCCGAAGGCCGCGCCGATCCATGTGATGCCCACGCTGTGGTACCGCAACACCTGGAGTTGGGGAAAGAACCGCGAGGCTCCGCTGAAGAAGCCCTCGATCGCGGGAGATTCCAAGGGACTTTTCGCAAGCCACGAGTCACTCGGCGATTACCGCATGCTGGTGGATTCACCGGGCTACCGCAAGAAGGTCGAGTGGCTCTTCACGGAGAACGAGACGAACTGCGAGAGTGTCTTCGGGACCCCGAGTCCCACACCCCACGTGAAGGATGCATTCCACCGTTACCTGATCCAAGGCGAGAAGGACGCGATATCCCCGGTGCCCACCGGTACCAAGGCGGCGGCGTATCTCAAGTTCAACATTCCCCCGGGCAAAACCGTCGTCATCCGTTGCAGGCTCCACCTGATGGAGGAGGACAACGACACCGAAGGCTTCGAAGGCTTCGACCATGTCTTCGAACAGCGGATCTCGGAGGCGAACGCCTACTATGAGGACGTGATTCCCCACAGCGTCTCACCCGACGAGCGGATGATCTGCCGCCAGGGCTACGCCGGCCTGCTCTGGACGAAGCAGTTTTTCTACTACGTGGTGGATGACTGGCTGAACGGCGACAACAATGCCGCCCCCTCCCCCACGCGTTTGCGGGGACGCAACGCGGACTGGAAGCACTTCTTCGCGCGGGACATCCTCTCGATGCCGGACAAGTGGGAATACCCCTGGTTCGCCGCGTGGGACACGGCCTTCCACATGATCCCCTTCTCGGCGGTGGATCCTGACTTCGCGAAGGACCAGCTCCTGCTTCTGCTGCGCGAGTGGTACATGCATCCCAACGGCCAGCTCCCCGCCTACGAATGGAACTTTTCCGACGTGAATCCACCGGTGCATGCCTGGGCGGTGTGGCGTGTTTACAAGATCGCGGATCAAAAGGGAAACCGCGACCTGCTTTTCCTGGAGCGGGCCTTCCAGAAGCTGTTGCTGAATTTCACCTGGTGGGTGAACCGCAAGGACGTGGAAGGACGCCATGTTTTCGGCGGCGGGTTCCTGGGACTGGATAACATCGGGGTGTTCGACCGCTCGCACGCGCTGCCAGGCGGTGGCCACCTGAACCAGGCGGACGGAACCGCATGGATGGCTTCATTTTGCCTCACGATGCTCTCGATGGCACTGGAGCTGGCGCTGGCCAAGCCAGCCTACGAAGACATCGCCTCGAAGTTTTTCGAGCACTTCGTGAACATTTGCGATGCCATCAACTCGCTGGGTGGCACGGGGCTGTGGGA
This sequence comes from uncultured Verrucomicrobiales bacterium, assembly GCA_964247045.1. GTDB lineage: Bacteria > Verrucomicrobiota > Verrucomicrobiia > Verrucomicrobiales > Akkermansiaceae > Luteolibacter. The sequence continues at coordinate 7,083 of CAXTTX010000153.1, forward strand.
CCGCGAGGACGGCTTCTACTACGACCAGCTCATCATCGACCATCAGGACCCGATTCCGCTGCGCATCCGCTCGCTCGTGGGACTGCTGCCGATGTGTGCCGTGACCGTTCTGAAGCAGAAGACCATCGATGCCCTGCCGGCGTTCCGGAAGCGGATGGAATGGTTCCTGGTGAACCGGCCGGACGTGCTCAAGTATGTGACCGTGCGGCGTGTGACCGGCAACAAGAACCCCGGCCGCTACCTGCTGGCGATCCCCACCGAAAAGCGCCTGCGCAAGACGCTGGCCTACATGCTGGATTCCGGCGAATTCCTCTCCAACTTCGGGATTCGCTCGCTCAGCAAGATCCACGGCGACAAGCCCTTCGTCTTCGAGCACGAGAGCCAGCGCCACGAGGTTCCCTACACACCGGGCGAGGCGACCACCGACATGTTCGGCGGAAATTCCAACTGGCGGGGCCCGATCTGGTTCCCGGTCAATTTCCTCATCATCGAGGCCCTCGAGCGCTATGACTATTTCTACGGGAATTCGTTCAAGATCGAGTATCCCACCGGCTCCGGCAAGCTGGTGACCCTCCGTGAGGTGGCCATCGACCTGTGTGACCGCCTCATCTCGCTGCTGCTCCCCGACAAGGACGGCTACCGTCCCTGCTATGGCGACGCGAAGCGCTACGCCGATGTGCCACACTGGCAGGACCTGCTGCTATTCCACGAGTATTTCCACGGCGAGACCGGCGAGGGCCTTGGAGCCTCGCACCAGACGGGCTGGACGTCGCTGATCGTGCGGCTGGTGAGGGAACGCCGGGAAAAGTTGCAGTTCTCGCTGATCGATGGGCCGGATGCGGCCGTGGCCCCCTACGTGACGGATCTATCCGGGGTCTAACGCAACGTTCATCTGGCACTCTCGAACACACCTCCACCGAGCAGCCTGCCTCCATCGTAAAAGGCACAGATCTGCCCGGGCGCGATGGCACGCTGTGGCCGCTGGAACACGAGCCGGACCTTTCCCTCCCCCACGGGCTCCATCACCGCCGGCTCCGCCTTGGCGCGGTAGCGGGGCTGGGCATCGACCAGACGTTTCCGGTCGAATGGCTCGTTAAGCGCGGAGAGCGTGCCGACCACGCAGTCACTCGCGTAAAGTCCTTCCGATTCCGGAGTGTCCCAGCCGACGATCAGGCGGTTATTGCTGATGTCTTTGCCGACGACGACATAGGCCATGCCACTGCGGGGCGAGGCCACGCCATGTCCTTTCCGCTGCCCCAGCGTGTAAAGATGGAGACCGTGGTGTTCGCCCATCACCTTCCCGTTGGTGTCCATGATTTCCCCCGGCATGTCGGGGACATAGTGGCGCAGGAAATCGCTCATTTTCACCTGTCCCAGGAAGCAAATCCCCTGGCTGTCCTTCTTCTCCGCGACGGGCAGATGAAAGCGCCGCGCCACCTCGCGGACCTCCGGCTTGAGCATCTCCCCGGTGGGGAAAAGCGCCCGGGCGGCCTGGGGCTGGGTCATCAGGGAAAGAAAGTAGCTCTGATCCTTGTTCGGATCCGCCCCACGGAGAATCGCGGCGGAACCATCGGCCAGCACCCGGTGCCGCGCGTAGTGCCCGGTGGCGACGTGCTCGAATCCCTGGGAGAGAGCGTAGTCCAGGAACACGCCGAATTTCATCTCCCGGTTGCACCACACGTCCGGGTTGGGCGTGACGCCCGAACGATAGCCTTCGACCAGATAGTCCACGATCCGGTCCCGGTAGGAGTCGATCAGGTCGATCACGCGGAACTCGATGCCGAGGGACTTGGCGATGGCACGGCCATCCTCGATATCCTGCTCCCAGGGGCAATCGCCGGGTATGCCTTCATCGTTGATCCAGTTCTTCATGTAGCCGGCCGCAACCTCGTGGCCCTGTTCGACCAGCAGCGCGGCCGCAACCGCGCTGTCCACCCCTCCGGAGAGTCCCACCAAAACCTTCGCCATGTGCGGGATTGTAAGGCCGCCGGATTCCCGCATGCAAATGGAAGGTGCGCGAAAGCCAGATGTATGAAACAGGAAAGCCGCCTCCCGTCAGGGAGGCGGCTCCGGATATTCCAGAAGGAATCAGGCGGGCGGCATCAGCGGGCCGCTGGCTTCAGGCGGATGTAACGCTTCTCGCCGTTCTTGGCGGGAGTGTTGTCGCGGACCTGAAGAAGCTTTTTGCTGTCCACCAGGGTGGTCGTGTATTTGTCACCGCTATACCAGTCCAGGAGGTTCGAGGAAACCTGCACGGGGCGGGCGGCGAAGTCAGCAGTCTTCTCGACCGTCAGGGTCAGGAATTTGACGCCATCTTCATCCTTAACAACCGTGGTCGTTTGATCTGAGGAACCGGACTTGCCGGTCCTGGTGGCTTCGGCAAGGGCCGACTTCGAGTTGACCTTCGACTTGGCGCCCTTGGTGCCGGAACCCGTGAACGAGATGTCGAACTGGCCCTCGTCCTCGTCGCTGCTCAGGATTTTGACCGCCGCGGCCTTCTTCGCTGTGGAAGTCGGCTTGAAGGTCACCGTGAAGGAGGCGGTTCCGCCGGGCTTGATGGTGGTGGCGGAGGGCTTGGTCAGCTTGAACTCCTTGTCCCCGCTGATGCTGAGCGAGAGACCGGTGAGGTTGCTCGTGCCATCGTTGCGGATGACGAACTTCTTGCTGTAGAGCTCACCTTGTTTCACGGCACCAAAGGCGATCTTCGCGTTATCGGCCATGTCACTTCCGAAGGGTTGGCTGATGGCGATCTCAGGCGGGCCGCTACGGGTTCCCGTCACCTTGAACGCGAAGGTGGTCGCGCCATCCGGATCGGTGGTCGCCACGGTGATCACCGCGTTCTTCGCGCCATCGGTGGCGGAAGAGAACGTAACCGTGAAGGTCGTGGTGGCATCCGGGACAAGCACGGCTTGGCCAGGGGCGCTGGGGACGAACTGAGCGGCGTTGGTTCCGGAGGCGGTGATGCCGGTGATCGTGACATTGCCGCTGCCGTTGTTGCGGATCGTGAAAGTCTTCACCACGTTGGCGGAACCAACCAAGTTACCGAAGCTCACGGTGGACACGGCGTCAACCAGTACGGTTCCAGCGGGCTGTTCCACGACGATGTCAGGCAGCAGGGTTTGCCCTTGGATCGCGATGTCGAAGGGAGATTCATCCGGATCACTGCTGGCAATCTGAATCGCAGCCGTTTGAAGGGTTTCCACGGTCGGAAGGAACGTCACGGTGAAGGTCGTGGTTTCATCCGCAGCCAGGATGGTCTTCGAGGGCGCGGTGACGGTGAAGGCCGAGGCGTTCGGCCCGGACTTGGTGAGGATCAGTCCATTCAAGGAGGTTCTACCCGCATTCTTGATGGTGAAGGTCCTGGTGACCGCCTTGAACGCGCTGAAGTCAATCGCCGCGCCTCCATCGACCAGATTCACGTTGGCCGGACTGATAACGGCAATATCCTGCTCGTTGAGCACGTTTCCGAACTCATAGGCGCCCATATCCGTATAAGTGTCCTGCTTCCGGGCGAACCCGGCGATGTCAGCCGGCAGATATTCACCCGTGTCATTATCACTATCGACATCGAAGCTGTCCCGCTGGAGGAAGATTCGATAGAGGTAGTCGGGATTCTGAGCAGTCCCAATCGCAGGGCTTCCCGTGGTGAGACGCAAGCCATCGTCTTCAGTTCCCCAGATATCGTCCGCGCCATCAGGATCGGTCTCATCGACAAACGCCGGATCTCCCTCAATCACCGTGTCAAGTTCGTTACCCAGGTTGAGATCTCCCCTCGGGCCATTGCTGGTGAGAGAGAGAGCCCCCGGGGCAATGAGGTTTTGGCAAACCGTG
>CAXTTX010000154.1:0-5059 GCA_964247045.1 uncultured Verrucomicrobiales bacterium
GTGCCTGAAGGCGCAAACACCTTGGGAGGGACCCAACCGGGGCGAAAGCCGCGCGGTGGGACGATTCCGTCAAAGAGGCGGATGGCAACGTGCCATCAACAGAGCGATTTGATCAGGCGAGGGATTCCGCGGGAGTTCATGGGATGAATTTCGAGTGAATTGGCGTTTCAGCGACTCAAGCTCGGCGCGTACCGTGGAATGTCGTGTCGGGGGGACTCTGGGGGTGGATCCGGGCCGAATCAAGGATAAAATAGTATCTTGGGTAATTTTGTAAGTTATTGAGTGGATTGCTGGGGAAATGAAGGGGTGGTAGGCCCAGTTCAAGAAGAGGGTTGGGTGAGAAGAGGAGCCACAATGGGAGCCGCAGGCAGACATGGATTTCGCGAAGCGGAATCAAATGAACGTGGCTTCACACGGATCGAGAGGGTCGTCAGATGTTGCAGAGACCAAGCCTGAGGAGAATCTAACGGATATCTTGGCAATCAAGGTATACTAACTTGACGGGTGGATTCGGGGAGCGGATGGTGGCCGCCATGAAAAAGGTGGGGATCGCTTTTGTCGTCATTCTGGTCCTGCTGACTTTGGGGGGAATTGGCACCGTAGGTGTAAAGGCCTTCATGAGGGGTTACCAGAAGGGGAAGGCGGTGCCGGCGGACCTGGCAACGCGGGCTTGGCCGGACCAGGTGAAGCTCGGGAATGTTGTCACGATGGATGTTCCGTTCCCGTTGCAGGTCCAAGAGGTACCGATCGACGCGGAGACGAGGGCGCTGATCGCGGAGACGACCCATTACACGAAGCAGCAGGGGCTGATTGTCGTTCTTGCGGGGTTCGCCTCTTACAAAGAAGAGATGGAGATGGATTTGAACGCGGCCGCGGATGGGGCCATTTCCGAGATGGGGACCCGGCCCGGATTCAAAATCAGCGGAAGCAAGAAGAGCGATACGAAGATCCTCGGGAATCCGGCGGTGGAGACGCTGGCGGAGGGTTCACTGCAAGGAGCGCCGATCGAATTCCGGGGTTTGTATTTCACGAGCTACGGTAGGTTTTTCCAGACGGGCTTCCTGGCTCCGAAGGATAGTGAGCCGGCGACGGCGGCGTGGCGGCGGATGAAAGAGAGTATCCGGGTGGACAAGCCGGAGGGGAAGGTGGCGCCAGCGGAGCCGGGTGGGCTGCCGGCAGGGATGCGGCCGAGAGGTGCGGGGAAGCCGTGAGTGAGAAATTGCCGTTGAACGCGTGGCCTATTAGAGTTACAGAGAGAATCCGTGGAGCGCCTCCAACCAAAGCCGTCTACTGTTCGGGCTCTTTTCGCGAAATCTGGAAATGAATGTGCCTTTCCGGGGTGTGATCAGCCGTTGGTGGATGATCTGAATCTTCTTGTCGCTGAGGTCTGTCACATAAATGCGGTGAGGGATCTAGATGCACGCTACGACGCCTCAGTTTCAGCCGAGGGTTTACGCAACTACGATAATCTTATCCTTCTGTGCCACGCACACCATGTTAGGGTTGATTCTTTACCAGGTGTTTTTTCAGTAGGGGCGCTTAAACAAATGCGCCAAGCTCACGAGCGGAAAGTTGAAAGCCGAGTTTATAACGTCTCTGATGATACGGTTGATGACGCGCTTTTCCAACTGCTTGATTCGGACTGGGAGCCCTATTTTGAACCTGCGATTGATCTTCTCCTGGCAGATATTGACAAGGCGCGTGGAGGGCAATCGGGAATGAATTGGATGTCGCAGCAAATAGGCGAGCTTCTTGATGCCTCTTTATATATTCTGAATTTGAGGATTCTTTCTGCTGCCTCGATCTCCTCGCGAAGGCGATTGCTCAGAGAACATCGAGAATGGGTAGAGATGAGAGATGCGGAGGCTCACGAATACAGTCTTGAAATGGAGGGGGGTTCGGCGCAGCCGCTGTTATACAATAGCAGATACAATTCGATCACCAAGAAGCGGATTGCGTTGCTTCGATGCCTTGACGAGGTAGGACGCGATTAAGTTTTTGAACAGGATTCATATCACGCGGTGACCGCGTTGAGGTCGGATTTCTCGATGAAGTAGTAGTCGTAACCGCCGGTGTAGCGGCGGCGATTTCCCGATGGCAAAACAGCAACATCGGCGATTCGGAGATCGCCGGTCCTTGGGGGTGAGGCCGCAGGAGGGTCTGCGGAATGGAGAGGGGGGAATGACATGAGGCGACTTCTGCCGTCCCTCCGGGAACCAGTATCCTGTGGATGATTTTACCCGGGGTTCCCGTCGCTGCGCTCCTTGACCCCGCGCCAATTTCGGGCTGCCCCTGCCGGGGCAAAGTTGGTGGCATGGCACCTTCCGGGACAAGGCTCCTTTCCGGGACTAAGTTCAGCGGATGCCAGATTTCCAAGGGAGATCAGCAGGAGGGCAACCTTTTCCGGGAAGGCTGCACGGTGAGGGATATGCTCAGTTCTTTTCGGTGAACTCCCTCGCTTGGAGGCGGGCGAGGGCCTTGAGGCTTTCAATATCGCGTGGGGAAACAAAAGCCCGGAGGGGGACAAAATAGAAGATCTTGGAATCCGGCATGAATAGGAATCCATCCGGTGTGGAGATCACCTTTTGAAAGGCATGCCACTGGCTGACCGAACTGGAGAGCAGGCTGATCACCGTGATGGTTTCGCTGGTGAAGTGCCATTCGATTTCCTGTTGCGCGGCGGGGACCTTTTCGAATTGCCGGCGCTCGTTGCGGGCGAGGATTTTCCGGGTTAGCCAGACGGCGGCTATCGAAAGGACCAGCGTGAGGACGAACAGGCCAGCGAGGCCTAGAAAGAAGATCATCTCGGATTGGCCATTGAGTCGCCTTCCCGACGATGGCTTCAGCAGGAAACTCGCGATGAGCACCGGGATGGCGAGAAGATAGAGCAGGCGTTTGTCCGACGAGGCCTTGGTCGCGTGTTTCCTGCCGGTGGCCAAGTCCCCGGCGGTCCAGCGGAAACGCGCGGTGACGGGAGGAGGGGGCTCGGTGGTTTCCATGCTGCCGGGATGTTCTATCAAGCTGGTTTTTTCCGGCAAGGATGCTCGCGCGCCCGTTTTCCGAACCTTGGCCGGTCCTGAACCATTTTGGGCTGCCCCAGCCGGACCATCAAGGTCCCTGCCTTGAAGAGGGGCCGAATGAACCTTTGCCGGTTGTGGTTGGGTTGGCTGCCCCAGCCGGACCGCTCGGAGATCGGTCCCTGCCAGAAGAGGTCGGACTCAGGCCGTGACGGCGGAGCGGTCGTCGTTGAGGCCGGATTTCTCGATGAAGTAGTCGTAGCCGCCGGTGTAGCGGGTGACGGTGCCGTTGTTCACGTGGAGAGTGGTCTCGGCGAGGGTGCGGATGAAGTGGACGTCGTGGGAGATGAAGACGAGGGTGCCCTCGTAGTTTTTCAGGGCCTGGACGAGGGAGTCGATGGAGAGGATGTCGAGGTGGGTCGTGGGCTCGTCCATGAGGAGGAGGTTCGGCGGATCGACGAGGAACTTGACGAGGTTGAGGCGGGATTTTTCACCACCGGATAGAACGCCGCAGCGTTTCTCGACATCGGTGCGGCGGAAGAGGAAGGAACCGAGGATGCTGCGGGCCTCTTCCTCGCGGAGGGTGGTGCAGGCGGCCATGACTTCCTCGAGAACGGTGTTGTTCTCGTTGAGCGACTCGGAGCGGTGCTGGGAGTAGTAGCCGATCTTGGTGGCGTAGCCGGGCTCACGCTTTCCGGCATCGATCGGGAGCACGCCGGAGAGGATTTTCATCAGGGTTGATTTACCCGCGCCGTTAGGGCCGACGAGGACGATGCGGTCGCCGCGCTCGATGACGAGGTCGAGGTCCTTGTAGATGCGTTTCTCGCCATAGGACTGGCCGACCTTGGTGAGCTCGATGACCTTCTGGTTCGAGCGGGGCGGCTGAGGGAAATTGAATTTGAAGGGTTTCCTCGGGGTGCGCGGTTTTTCGATGCGGACGAGTTTTTCCAAGGACTTGATGCGGGACTGGACCTGGGCGGCCTTGGAGCCGACCTGGCGGAAGCGGTCGATGAACTCCTGGACGTGCTCGATTTCCTTCTGCTGGTTGCGATAGGCCTGGGTCTGTTGCTCGAAGCGGGCGTCGCGCTGCTCCAGATAGGAGCTGTAATTTCCGGTGTAGGAATTGAGGGCTGCGGCGTCGGGGTCGATCTCGACGACGGTTTCGATAATGGAGTCCATGAAATCGCGGTCGTGCGAAATCATGAGGATGGCACCGGAATAGTTGAGCAGGTAGCGTTGGAGCCAGAGCAGGGAAAGGAGGTCGAGGTGGTTTGTCGGCTCGTCGAGCATCAAGAGGTCCGGCTCCATGACGAGGAGGCGGGCGAGGTGGGCACGCATGACCCAACCGCCGGAGTATTCGTTGGCGGGCTTGTTGAAGTCGTCCTGCTTGAAGCCGAGGCCGGAGAGGATTTTCTTCGCCTTCGGTTCTAGCTGATAGCCGTTGAGGGCGGTGAACTGGTCCTGGGCGTGGGCGAACTCCGGGCTGGAAAGGTCGCCGGATTTCTCGCCCTCGCGGATGGTGCGGAGGAGGCCGATCATTTCCGGGGTGATGCCGATGGCGATCTCCAGGATGGTTTCATCGGTCGGCTCGCCCGCCTCCTGGGGGAGATAGCCGGTGATGGCGTACTCGTCCCGCTCGATGGAGCCCTCGTCCGGGGCGTCCTCGTTCAGGATCATGCGGAAAAGAGTCGATTTGCCGGCGCCATTGGGGCCGACGAGGGCAACGCGCTCGCCCCAGTTGATGGACATTTCCGCCTCGCGCAGCAGGGTGCGGCCGCCGAGGGTTTTGGTGAGCTTGTGAATCGTGAGCACGGCAGGGGGTGTAGTGGAGGAGGCGGCTCTGGGCAAGGCTTTCGGGAACGGGAGGCGTTTGTAAGGAATTATAAGGAAAAGTTAACAAATCCGGATTCCGGGCTGCTATTGACCTTGACGAATCGGGCGGTGGGCGGGCTTTATAGCGCAACCACACCAAGCATGCGTTTTCCAAAAGCTCCCCAACTCCTCATGCCGCGTGGCCTGGGGCAATTCGCTGCCCGAACCTC
>CAXTTX010000154.1:5069-10151 GCA_964247045.1 uncultured Verrucomicrobiales bacterium
CCATCGTGACTCTCGCGGGCACCTTGCACGCGCAGGATTTCGAAGGGAAAAACATCTCTGATGTGGAGATCCGCTACAACGGGACGAAGACGGTGGACGAGGCCCGGCTGCGGAACCTGATGGCGTCCAAGTCCGGCACGCCGTACCGCGCGGAGAATCTGGATAACGACATCAAGTCGCTCTACGAGAGCGGCCTGGTGGACGATGTCCGTTTCCTGGCGGAACCGCAGGGCGGCAATGTGAAGCTCATCGCGGAGGTGACCACCCGCCCGGCGCTGGATGGCGTGGGCTTCGTGGGGAACACGATTTTCAGCGACCAGAAGCTGGCGAAGGAATCCAAGCTCAAGGCGGGCGGCACGCTCAGCGACGAGCAGATTCTGGAAGCCCGCCGCAACATCGAGAAATACTATCAGGGCTACGGCTATCCGGACGTGACGGTGTCGCACCGCACGCAGGCCTCGGCGCAGGCCGGTCACTCGGACCTGATTTTCGTCATCGACGAGGGCAGCAAGAACGAGATCCGCAAGATCCGCTTCGAAGGCAATTATGTCTTTACCGACCCGGAACTCCGCAAGGAGATGAAGGTGAAGGAAAAGGGCTGGTTTTCCTGGCTGACGAAGTCCGGGCGTTTCGAGTCCGACCAACTGGACAAGGATCTGGACGCCATTCTCGACTACTACCGGAGCAAGGGCTACCTGCGCGCCAGCAGCCCGGGCATCCGCCGCGAGCCGGTGAAGGATGGTCGCGTGGACCTCGTCATCCCGATCGTGGAAGGTGAGAAGTACACCGTCGCCGGTGTGGGCTTCGGCAAGATGACCGTTTTCAAGCCCGAGGAACTCTATCCGTCGCTGACGCTGAACGGGAATGCCCCGTATTCCTCCAAGAAGATGCGCGCGGACATCCAGACGATCCGCAGTTTTTACGGTTCCCGCGGCTATGCGGACGCGATGGTGAGCCCGGACATCCGGGATGCCGGACCGAACCGCGTGAGCATCACCTATCATGTCACCGAGGGCTCGCGCTTCCGCGTCGGCCGTGTGAACGTCTCCGGCAACACGAAGACGAAGGACAAGGTGATCCGCCGTGAAATTCCGCTCAAGCCGGGTGATCAGTTCAACTCCGTGGAGTTGGACACGACCAAGGCGCGTCTGGACAACCTGCAATACTTCAGCGACGTGCAAGTCACCGGTTCGCCGGGGGGATCCGGGTACCGGGACGTGAACGTGCTGGTCGAGGAAAAGGCGACCGGCACGGTCGGCGTGGGCGTGGGCTTCAGCTCGATCGACAGCATCGTCGGTTTCCTGACGTTGGAGCAGGCGAATTTCGACATTTTCAATCCGTGGAACTTCACCGGCGGTGGCCAGCGTTTCGCGATGAACCTGCGCGCCGGTTCCGAGCGCTCCGAGTTCAGTGTTTCCGTGACCGAGCCGTGGTTCCTCGACCAGCAGCTCGCTTTGGGGACCGAGCTGTTCTACAAGCAATCGACCTATTTCAGCGACTACTACGAGCAGACCAACGTGGGTGCCTCGGTATCCCTCCGCAAGCCGCTCGGTGCGAAGAGCTCGATCAAGGGTGAGTATCGCCTGGAGAACATCAATATCGACTCGGATGTGGATGCCTCGGACTATGTCAACGAGAACTTCCCCGGTGACAACGGTGACAATTCGCAACTCGCGGATAGCCTCATCGGCGGCGATTACCTGCGGAGCGCGCTGGCGGTGAACTACGTGTATGACAGCCGTGACAGCACGACACTGGCCCGCAGCGGCCACCGCGTGGATGTCGGCGCGACGTTGGCCGGCCTGGGCGGCGATGTGAACACGATCAGTTTCTCGGCACAGGGAGCCAAGTTCTGGAACCTGAAGTGGGATTCGATCCTTTCCGTGAACGGCGAATTGGCATTCGTGGACAGCACCAACGACGACGAGGTCCCGATTTTCGAGCGGATGTTCCTCGGCGGTGGCCGCACCCTGCGGGGCTTCGAGTTCCGCGACATCGGACCGCGTGACACGGGTTACACCGATGAGGTGTATGGTGGCCAGTCGCTGGGTTATATTTCCGTGGAATACACCGTACCGATCATCGAGACGATCCGCGGCGCGGTCTTCTACGACACCGGTTTCGTGAACGCGGACTCCTGGGACATCGGTCCGGACGACATCTACAGCGACGTGGGCATCGGTATCCGCCTGAAGCTGCCGATCAGTCCGCTGCCGCTGGCGCTGGACTACTCGATTCCGGTTTCCTCGCCGGATGACAAGGCGGACAAGGGTGGACAGTTCAACTTCTCGTTGAGCTCGCAGTTCTGATACCGGAGTAGGGTATAGGGCACACCGAACCGGTCCGCCGGTTTGGGGGCGGTGTCCGACTCCTGTTAGGAACGCCTGTTCGGTTGTCGAGCCCATCCACGGTGCGGCAGGGCCGCCGCGCCCTACCATTTTCTCCCCGCGCCGAAGGACCACCGCCCTGGAAGGTTACCTGACCACACACGCGGCGTCGGCGATGCGGAGGCCGTCCATGGCGGCGCTGACGATGCCGCCGGCGTAACCGGCGCCCTCGCCGCAGGGGTAAAGGCCGGAAATTTCCGGGTGCTCGAGGGTATCGTCGCGGCGGGGGATTCTAACGGGTGAACTGGTGCGGGTTTCGAAGCCCAACAGGAGTGCCTGATCGGAGATGTAGCCGCCCATCTGGCGGCCGAAGAGGCGGAAGCCGTCGCGCATGCGGCTGGTGATCCACTGGGGGAGGATCTCGTGCAGGGGGGCGGATTTCGTGCCGGGGAAGTAGCTGGTTTCCGGCAGGGTGGAGGAAATTTTTCCGGTGAGGAAGTCGGTGGCGCGCTGCCCGGGGGCGACCTGGCCGCCGCCGCCGGCTTTTTTCGAAGCGCGTTCGAGTTCCTTTTGGAAAGCGAGGCCGGCGAGGACGCCGTGTTCCTTCACCAGATGGGCGACGTCTTCCGGTTCGACGGTGGCGACCATGCCGGAGTTGGCAAAGGGGGAATCGCGACGGGCGAGGCTCATGCCATTCACCACTACCTCATCGTTTTCGGTGGAGGCGGGGACGATCCAGCCGCCGGGGCACATGCAGAAGGAATGCACGCCACGGCCGCGGATTTTGGTGGCGAGGCGATAGCGGGCGGCGGGCAAGAGGCGGGGGCGTTCCTGGCCGGGATCGAGGTGATATTGGACGCTGTCGATGAAGGGCTGCGGGTGCTCGATGCGGAAGCCGACAGCGAAGGGCTTGGGTTCCAACAGGATCTTTTTCGCGGCTAGCAAGCGGTAGATGTCACGGGCGGAGTGGCCGGTCGCGAGGATGACGGAGTCCGCGAGGATTTCCTCACCCGAGGCGGTGACGACGCCATGAATGCGGCCACCGGTGATGAGGAAGTCCGTGACCTTGGTTTGGAAGCGGACTTCACCACCGGCGGCGATGATCGAATTGCGGATGGCCTTCACCACGTTCGGCAAGAGGTTCGAGCCGATGTGCGGGTGGGCATCCGTCAGGATTTCCTCCGGCGCGCCATGGGCGACGAGCACTTCGTAGATGTGGGCGACGGGGCCGCGCTTGGTCGCGCGGGTGTAGAGCTTGCCGTCGGAGAAGGTTCCCGCGCCGCCCTCGCCGAAGCAGTAGTTGGATTCCTCGATGACGCGGCCCTCGCGGAGGATCGGGGCGAGGTCGAAACGGCGGGCGCTGGCGTCCTTGCCGCGCTCCAACAGAATTGGCTTGAGGCCGTTTTCCAGGCAGCGCAGGGCGGCGAAGAGTCCCGCGGGGCCGCAGCCGACGATGATGACCGGGCGAGCGGAGGCGGACAGGGGAGGGGGGGTCCAGCGCGGTGTTTCATCCGGCGGCAGCGGGCCGTCCAGGGAGACGTCGAGGCGGAGCTGGACCTTCACCGCGCGCTGGCGGGCGTCGATGGAATGTTTGCGAAGCTTCACGCCGCCGATGCGTTTCGGGGGGATGCCGAGTTTCCTGGCGGCGGCCTGTTTGCGGGCGTCCTCGTCCTCGGATTTTTCCAGAGGCAGGACCACGTCCACGGTTTCTATCAAAGGCTGCGACATCGGGAAAACGTTTCAGCGGATCGGACGCTTGTTCCCCGCGTCGTCCACGCTCACGAAGGTGATGCGGGTCGAGAAGATGGCGGCGGGGCCGGCCCTTTCGTCGGTGACTTTCACGGCGTAGGTCACGCTGGTTTTGCCCTCGCGTTCCTTGACGCAGGAGAACCCGAGGATGGTGCCGTCGCGCACGCTGTGGTGGAACTCCACCTTGTCCATGCCGATGGTGACGAACTGGCAGTGCGGGAAGTCCAGGCTCGCGGCGATCCAAGAGGCTTCATCGACCCAGGCGAGCAGGGTCCCGCCGAAGAGGAAGCCATAGTGGTTGAGATTTCCGGGGAGAACGAGGCGGTGCGTTTCCATGGCTTACCAGCGGCGGCGTTTGCCTTTGCCTTCCCGGTATAGCATCGAGTCCAGCGAGTAGAGGCCGGCACCGGAGAAAATGATCGCAATCATCGGGATCAGATAGAGGACGGAGAGTTCCTTGGTATCGACGAGCGTGGGAGGCGTCTGAAACCAGGGTGCCGAACCCATCCGGCCGAAGGCGGCGAAGACCATGCAGAAGCCGAGGACGAAAGCGGCAGGACGGGTGGCGAAGCCGGCGATGATGAGCAAGGCTGCACCGAGTTCCGCCACGATGCAGGCGATGAGGCAGCCCGGCGAGCCGAGCATGGTGAAGGGGAAAAAGTCCGGGACGAAGAAGAACTCCTTCAGCTTCGCGTAGTCGTTCAGCTTCGGCAGGCCGTGGCCGAGGATCATCATCAGACCGGTCAGCACGCGCAGCGCGAGGATGCCGAGCGAGGCGGTGGCATCGCGGGTGCCGCAATCGAAGAAAAACTGTTTCATGTGCCGGAGGCGGGCGAGATGGTGATCCGTTTAAGCCGGTCATCGCCCTCTGGCGAATGGGAGACGATCTGTGGATCACCGACCAGCACATTATAGACGAGCCGTCGGTAATAGGCGTTGAGGGGTCTCATCTCAAAGGGGGTGCCGGAGGATTTCACCCGCTCGGCGATGGAGCGCACCTCCTCGT
>CAXTTX010000154.1:10161-10876 GCA_964247045.1 uncultured Verrucomicrobiales bacterium
CGTTGAGGCGGTCCTCCTGGATCTAGCGGAAGTGCTCACAGTCCACCTTGATGCGTTCCGCCTTGGGATAATGGCGGCGGACGATGCGGTTGACCAGGTACTGGAGGTCATCGAGGCGGTCGCCATCCCTGCCGATGAGGGCGCGGTTGTCGCCGGAGTGAATTTGCAGACAGGGGCCTTCCGGGGTGTCCTGGACCTCGATGGTGGCCGGGAAGCCCAGATGCCCCAGCATGGTGTCGAGAACCTTGGCCGCCGATTCCACCGTTGTCATGGGATAGACTCTAATGACATCTCGCGCGGGGTCAATCACCCCCGCCCGCTTTGTGACCAAAATGCCCCGCGATTCCGCTGGCGGTTTCCGCGAGGCGGTTTTTTTCGGACGGGCTGAACTCGTAGGGGACGAATTTCCCGATCCCGAGCGTGCCAACGACGCTGCCGTCCGCCGCGGACAGGATGGGGACGGCAAGCGAACCGGAGACGCCGGTCTTCCGGGCGTCTTCCTTGGCGACGCCGCCGAGGTCCTGCTGGAGATTGCATAGCTCCACCGGCTCCCGGGTTTCCGCGGCCACCCCGGCAATGCCCTTGCCGAAGGGGATGAGCGTCACTTTTTCCACGAGGAAGTCCGGGACGCCGATCTGGGCGACCAGTTCCAGGGTCGTGCCGTCCGCCCGGGTGCGGTGGATGGTGCCAGTCTGGCAGCCAAATTCTTCCAAAA
>CAXTTX010000155.1:0-5434 GCA_964247045.1 uncultured Verrucomicrobiales bacterium
GATCCGTGGAGGCAGGTGGCAGGCCGGTGGCCTCGGCAGAACCACCGTGGCTGTGGAAGGCGGGAAATGGAGCGAGGTCGGTTTCGGCTGCCTCGCGCATGGCAGCATTCGGTTCGATGGCGTGGACGGTGTTGCCGTTTTCCAAAAGCATCCGGGTGATGATGCCGGTACCGGAACCGATGTCGGCGACGATGCCGTTGGGCGAGAGGCCACATTTTTCAACGAGGAGGCCAATGACCGCCGGAGGATAGCCGGGGCGGTATTTGATGTAATTTTCCACGCGGTCCGAGAAGCGCGTGGTGGAGTCCCGGGCAGGCGCGGTCATGGGGTTTCGGGCGGGGTGTCCGGGGGAGGTTCCTTCGCGGCCGAGTTGCGTTTGCGCTTCCGTTCGCGTTTTTTCTCGAGTTCGCGCTGGCGGTCCAGGCTCGCGTTGGCACGGGTGATTTTCTCGTCCATCGAGTTGACTTCCGCGCGGAGCGTGCGGATTTCCTTCACGAGAAGCTGGACCTGGTCTTCCTCGCGCTTGATATCCGGTTCCACGAACATGCTGGCGATGAAACCGGTGAAGGTACCGAAGAGGCCGACACCCGCGGTCATGAGGATGGCCGCGACAACGCGCCCCGCGTCGGTGACCGGAAAGCGGTCCCCATAGCCGACCGTGGTGATGGTGACGATGGCCCACCAAAGAGCATCCGAAGCGTTCTTGATATTGCCGCCTTCCACCCCTTTTTCAAAGTTGAGGATGGCCATGGACGCGATGAGGGCAAGCAAGCAGGAAATCGCGGCGACGGTAACGAAGGTATTGTGGGACCGGTTCTTGAGAAGGTATTGGGTGAGAATCTTGAATGAGCGGAAGGCACGCAGGAGCCTGAGGATGCGCACCGCGCGGATCATTTTGCCGCTGCGGAACAGATCCAGCATGGGAATGCTGGAAATGAAGTCGATCCACCCCCAGCGGAGGAATTTCCATTTCGAGGGTGCCTTGTAGAAGCGGTAAAAGAAGTCACCTTGGAAGACCAGACAGATGATGAAATCGATCTTCTCGATCAATGCATCCATCTTGGGATCCAGATCGAACATGATGTCCGCATAGAGCGCGATGAGGACATAGATCGAGAGCACGACCATGAAGATCTGGAAGATCGTGATGTTCTCCTTGATCTCGTTGGGATCGGGATTTTTCATCCGTGGCGCGGGATCGGTTTCAAGGGTGGGCGCTCGGGTTCGGGGATGGATTGCAGTTGCATGCCGATTTCCTCACCGTTGATTGTCCACGAGTGATATAGGTCCGGCAGGGGATTGGCGAGCGTGAGTTTTGCATCCCGGTGGAGCCGTCGGAGGACGACTTTCAGCAGGGCGAATGCCATGCCGCCGAGTTCGTCGTCGCCGCGGTTACGGTGAATGCGTTGGACGAGATCCGTCTGGGCGACGCGGGAGATTTTGCCGGCCCGGGCGAGGTCGATGAGGTGGGCGATTTCCACGCCGTAGCCGGTGGGGAAGGCGAGGGACTCGAGGGTTTTCCTGCGGGCGGCGTATTCCCCGGAGAGGGGCTGGAGGATTCCAATCAGCTCCGGATAGAAGAGGGAAATGAGCGGGCGGATGAGGATTTCCGAGACCCGCCCGCCGCCGGTGGCCTGGAAGTCATCGCCTTGGGTGAGGGGGCGCTCGTAGAAGGCCTTCACGTATTCGAGTTCCGGGTCCTGGAGCAGCGGCCCGATGAGGCCGGTGACGAAGCCGGGGTGGAAGTTGGCGATGTCCCCGTCGATATAGCAGATGATTTCGCCGGTGGCGACGTGGAGGGCTTTCCAGAGGTTTTCGCCCTTGCCGGTGTAGGACGGTTCCGCAGGGAGGATGTCGGAGGCGAGATGGACTTTGGCTCCGGCGGCGCTGGCGATGGATCGGGTCTGGTCCGTGGAACCCGAGTCGATGACGAGGATTTCATCGACGAGGGGATGATGTTCGCAAAGAGCCTCGCGAATGGCGGAGACGATGAGGCCGATGGTGGCGGCCTCGTTGAGGGTGGGGATGCAGACGGAGATGCGTTGTCCCGGGGTTTCCTTGAGACCCGTGAGGCGGGGGATATCCCGGAATTCCGAATGATGGAAGCGAAGCATGAAAGACGGCTTCAGGCTTCCAACTCCACCCGTTCGTAGAGGTCAGCGAGAGAAAGGGATGCTTCGATTTCCGGAAGCGGGATGATGGCATCCAGACCGGTGTGGCTTTCACTGGAAAAGCCGCCTTCGGGTTTGCGACGGTAGAGAGTGACGAAAGGGGAATCCGGCTCCACGAAGATCAGGATTTTCAGCGAAGAGATGGTGAGGTAGGCATCGCGTTTTTCTTCCAAATCCGTGCGTCGGGTCGAATCACCGAGAACTTCGACAATGACGACCGGCCGGTCTTGAAAATGGTCTGAACCAGAGTTCGATTCACAGACGACCATGGCATCAGGATAGTAAAAGCGGGTATGGTCGGGGAATTGGATGCGGACTTTGGTGTCGCTGTTGAAGGCTTGGCAGGTTTTGCCCCTCAGGAGGTTCAGGAGGGAAGACGAAGCGTTCAGGGAAATCGTGTTGTGGCGGTTCGTCGCACCGGCCATCGCGTGAACCGTACCGCCGATATATTCATGCTTCACCCCGCTGACTTCCTCGCCTGCCAGATAGTCCTGGATGGAGATGAAGTTGGGGTTTTCCAGCGCAATCATGTTGAAATGCTAGCAAACTGCCGATGCGAACGCAACCTGTTCAAATAATCATGTCCCGGGTGACGCGGTATTTCGCGGCGCAGCGGGGGCACTGGAGATTGATGTGGTCCGCGTCCTCGAAGAGGTCGTCGAGGCGCTCGCGCCAGCCGCCGAGGATGGGGAGGATTTTGTCGAGGGTGCAGCCGCAGTGGAAGCGGAAGCGGCGGGTTTCGAGGATGTTGGTTTCCTCGGTTTCGGTGATGGCGGCGACGGCTTCCTCATCGAGGGCCTCCAGCCATTCCAGGTCGCAGTCCGGTTGGGCGGCGATGAGGGCGAAGTTCTCGTCCTCAAGGCGGAAGGCGCGGGCGGGGCGTTGCTCGGATTGCGCATAGTATTGCGTGATCCAGTCGACCGGGTCCTTGCCCTCAATCTCCAGGGTGGACATGCGGGGCTCCTTGCCTTCCACGGTGGTGGTCTGGGCGTAAAAGAAATTCCGGTCCGGTTCGCGGATGTCCTCGGTGAAAACACGGCCGGTGATGGCCTCGCCAACGGAGCTGCCGGTGACGAAGAGATTGATGCGGGGTGCGCGGAGGTTGGCGGTCCAGGCGATGTTTTCGGCCCATGGCCGGGCGACGAGATGCAGAGTCAGCATCGCCAGGGTATCCTTCAGCATCTGGTCCAGTTCGGCGGGCGGGCGGATGCTGTGCTGCATCAGGTGGAGGTAGTAGTCGGTATAGATGGGGGTGAACTGGCCGCGCAGGAGCAGGGCGTTGCGATGCCGCACGAAGATCGATTCGACCTTGGTGAATTCCTCGGTGATTTCCGTGTCTTCCATATCGCTGCTGAGAAGAGGGGAAATGGAAAACGCGGGCAAAGATGCCCGCGCTCCTTGGATCAGGCTCCTGGAAGTTCGATGAAGCCCTCGAGTTTGCGAATCCGGGTGGGGTGACGCATCTTGCGGAGTGCCTTGGCTTCGATCTGGCGGATGCGCTCGCGGGTGACCTGGAACTGGCGGCCGACTTCCTCAAGCGTGCGGCTGTAACCGTCCTTGAGGCCGAAGCGTTGTTCGAGGACCTCGCGCTCGCGCTCGGTGAGCGTGTCGAGGACGTCCTTGATCTTGTCCTTGAGCATCGAGAAGCCGGCTTCCTCCATCGGGTTGTCGGCGGCCTTGTCCTCGATGAAGTCACCGAAGGAGGTGTCGTCCGAGTCGCCGACGGGGGCCTGCAGCGAGATCGGCTGCTGGGCCATTTTGAGAACGGCGCGGACGCGCTCGACGGGAAGGTGGATTTCCTCGGCGATTTCCTCCGGGGAGGGCTCGCGGCCGTACTCCTGAACGAGCTGCTTTTGCACGCGCATCAGCTTGTTGATCGTCTCGATCATGTGGACGGGGATCCGGATGGTCCGGGCCTGGTCCGCGATGGAGCGGGTGATCGCCTGGCGAATCCACCAGGTGGCGTAGGTGGAGAACTTGTAGCCGCGGCGGTATTCGAATTTCTCGACCGCCTTCATCAGGCCCATGTTGCCTTCCTGGATGAGGTCGAGGAAGGAGAGGCCACGGTTGGTGTATTTCTTGGCGATGGAGATCACGAGGCGAAGGTTGGCCTCGACCATCTCGGTCTTCGCCTTGAGAGCTTCCTTGAGCCAGTGGCGCAGTTGCTTGTTGGCTTCCTCGAAGGATTCCTGGGTGTGCCATGAACGCTGTTGGAGCTCGCGCATCTTGGTGACGAATTCCTTGTCCTCCGCGTCGACCTGGAGCTTGCGGCTGTACTTCCAGAACTTCTGCATGTACTCGTCCACCTGCTCGCAGAAATCCTCGACGACCTTTTGCTTGAAGTAGAAGCGGGTAAAGACGCGGTTGAGGGTCTGGATGTTCTTCTGGAACTCCTCCTCGAGCTTTTTCTTGCTGCGGGGATTCTTGGCGGAGAGCTGGCGGAACAGGTCGTCGTTCTCGTTGTGCAGCGTCTTGAGCTGGTCGCAGAGTTTCGGAAGTCCCTTCATGTAGCGCTCGCGGGACTCGATCTTCTTGTCGAGGATGACGCGGTCGAAGCGCTCCTTGCCCTTGTTCAGCTTGTCGGCGAGTTCGAGGTAGGAATCGGCGACGAAGCCGAAAAGGTGGAGCTGCTTGGCAACCTCGATTTCCGCGTCCTCGATGCGCTTGGAAATTTCCACTTCCTGCTCGCGGGTGAGCAGGGGCACCTGGCCCATCTGCTTGAGATACATCCTGACCGGGTCGTCCAGGATATCGAGCTTCTGGTCGGCCTTGCTGTCCTCCTCGTCGCCATCACCCTCGTCGCGCTTCTTGTCCTTGTAGCGGTCCACCTCGGAGGCGTCGATGATATCGAACTCCATGTTGCGGAGACGCTCCATGATGGCCTCGACGTCATCGGGATCGACGAGATCGTTCGGGAGGATCTCGTTGATGTCGTCGTAGGTCAGGTAATCCTGTTCCTTGGCGAGCTTGATGAGCTCGCGGATCTTTTCCTGGATCTCAGGAGTGTCGATCCGGCGGCGGGCATCGGAAATCTTGGAAGGGGTATTCCCGTCGGCGGCGGGTGTTTCGGCGGAATCTTTCTTCGACTTGGCGGGGGCCACTTTTTCCGGAGCCTTGGGTTTCGCGTCCTTCGCCTCGACGGCGGGTTTGGCGGGAAGCTTGGTCTTCGCGGCGGCTGCCGGGGCGGCGGCTTTCGGTTCCGGCTTGGCAGGCACCTTGACGGCAGGTTTGGCCGGGGGCTTGATTGCTGATTTTTCCGTCTT
>CAXTTX010000155.1:5444-9538 GCA_964247045.1 uncultured Verrucomicrobiales bacterium
TGCGGTGGAACAACCACCGGTGGCTTCTTCGTTTTCACGTCCTTCCCGGAGGCGGCGGGCTTCGCCGCTTTCGCTCCACCCTTGGGAGCAGCCGCCTTTTGAACCTTTGCCTGGGGTTTCGCGGCGGATTTTTTGGAAGAAGGTTTGGAAGAAGACATTGGAATCTATTACAGTAGTATCAAAAATCTGGATACACCCCACCCATTCTAGGGGCACCGCGTGAAAACACGGGCGCGCGGAATGAAGAGGCGATAGAGCAACCCGTCAAGAGCTTTCTTTCCGTCAGTTTTTGCAGAATATTCCATGCCCACCCCAACCGGTACGGATGTTGATGAATTAGCTCCGGATTTCCAGTTTCAAATCGCTCTGAATCGACATAAGTTGCCTGCGGCAGCCATGATCACACTTACTCCCAAAGCCGTCGAGGAACTCGGCAAACTCCTGTCCACCCGGGCAAAATCCCCGCAGTCCGGCCTCCGGCTGGCCGTTCGCAAGGGGGGCTGCGCGGGCTGGCAATACGAGATGCAAGTGGGAGAGCCGGAGGAGGGGGACCATGTGGTGGACTCGGGCGGGGCCCGGGTGATCGTGGCGGGGGACAGCCTTTCCAAGCTGGAAGGGTGCGAGATTGATTTTTCCGACGACCTGACGGATGCGGGATTCAAGATCCACAACCCCAAGGCGGCGCGGTCCTGCGGCTGTGGAACTTCCTTCGAGACCGCGGATGATCCGGAGGGATCGACGGCGGTGCCGGATGGTGAAGCCTGTGGCACCCCCTGAACCCGGAAACCCGCGTGCCTCGCCCCGTCGAAGAACCACCACCGAGCCGTCCCGCCTATTTCTGGTGGCTGCTGGCAAATGCACTCGCGATCTGCTTTGCCATCACGAGCTGGGTGGTCTGCCTGAATATTTTCGGCGCTCCGGAGACGGCGCGGAACTACGCGATCCTCAAGAAGCTGGGACGGACGCCGGTGCTGAAGCGCTACACGGTGCTGGACGTGCCGGCTGGCAATTCGTTGCCGCCCAAGGAGCTGTATGGGAAATACATGGCCCTCAAGGAGGAGGAAAGGAAGGAACTGAATTCCCTGCTGATGCGGAACTACTTGACCAACTTCGACAGCCCGCTGCTGCTGATGTATGTCGAGGGGGACTACCAGATCAACAACGTCAAAAAGCTGGATGCGAGGGATTTTCTGGACCCCGGGGTGGCGGTGCGGGCGCAGGCGCTGGTGAAACCGGATGATTTCACAAAGCCGACGCTGTATCCGGTGTTCATCGAGTATGTTTTTCCGTCGGAGGATGTGTCCGTCTCCTCCTTCAAGGCGGGCGATATCCTGAGCCTGAAAAAGAGCCCGAACTGCGCGGCCGTGGTGCATGTGGAGAAAATCATCCACGAGGACGATCCGGCGCTGTTGCTGACGGTGATCCCGATCGCCTACGGGCCCTATCAGGTGGAAAAGAGGATTCCGTTCCGCATCGAGCCGCCGGCGACCCTTCGCCCGGGGGCCGGTTTTCCGATCATCAAAAACTAACGGGGCGCTCGAAGAGCAGGAAATGCTGCCAAGGCAGGAATTTTCGGTTGGAGACAAACCGGAAACCGGCGGCCTCGAATTCCCGCCTCGCTTGGGCTTCGGTCATCTTGTGGAGCGGCTTGATCGGCACGGCGGGATCTTCTCCCCGGAACTCCAGCAGGAAGACCCGGCCTCCCGGTTTGAGGGATTGAAAAATGGAGGCCAGCATTTCGGCGGGTTTGGAAAACTCGTGGTAGGCATCGACCATCAGCGCCGCGTCCAGGGTTGAGGCAGGCAAGTTCAGGCTGTCGATTGCGCCGAGGTGTGGTTCGACGTTGGTGATTTTCCGCTCCGCGGAGCGGGTTTGGAGGAACTCCAGCATCTCCGGCTGGATGTCGACGGCGACGACCCTTCCGCGCGGGATTTTGGGAGCGATGAGGAACGAATAATATCCGGAACCCGCGCCCACGTCGGAGACGATTTCGTCCGGCGCGAAGTCCATGGCCTCGACGGCCTTGGCGGGGGCCTCCTCGTCCTCACGGTTTTCGCGCTCCAGCCAGCCGATGGCGGGGTGTCCCATGACCTGGGCGATTTCGCGGCCGTGGAAGCGAAGGCCGATTCCATCGGGAGAGGCCTCGCCGGTGGTGTAGGGATCGATTTTCGCCGGTGGAGGAACCGGAGCCTCCCGGACGACAGCCGGACGCCTGCATGCGGGAAGCAGGGCAAAACCAAGTGCGAAGGCAAGAGGGGGAAGGGCGAACCGGAGCGGATTCATCAGGACACAACACTTTCCATTTTTTGGAGTTGCGGGCAACCGGGGAATTCCTTCCTAGCGGATTTAAACCTCTTGGCCAACCCGGACATTTACGAGTACAAGAGTCCATGGCTGATTCCCCAGACAGCTCGGGCTCGGAAGAATTCGTGGGTGAACTCACGAAGCACCAGACATCCATGCTAGCCTACATCCGTTCCCTTGCTCCGGGCAGCTCCGGAGCGCGCGATCTTTTGCAGGAGGTGAACATCACCTTGTGGCAGAAGCGCGACTGTTTTGAGATCGGCACGAATTTCAAGGCCTGGGCGTTCCAGACCATCCGCTACCATATCCTGAACCACCGGCGGCGCCTGATTTCGCAGGGCTGGCTGGTTTTTGACGATGATCTGATCGAGCGGCTCTCGCCGGAATTCGAGGTGGAGCCCCATGACATGGAAGAGCGGCATCTGGCGCTCCGGCAGTGTCTGGAGCGGCTGCGGCCGCAGGACCGTGATCTTCTGCACCATCGCTACGCCACGGGTTCGTCGTTGCAGGAATTCGCCACCGCGACGAACCGCAGCACCGGAACGCTGAAGGCGATCCTTTTCAACCTTCGGGCCGCCTTGAAACGTTGCATCGAGCGGCAGCTTCACGCCGCCTCACGGAATCCAGGATGAAACGCGCCGATCACGAAATCGTCCAGGAGGTGCTGGATGGAGCGGTGTCCAAAGAATCCTTCGACGGGTTCCAGGAGAGGATGCGCGCCGACGATGAACTGGTGAAATTGTATAGCGAATACGCCTCGGTGCATCATTCGCTGCACGAGGAATTTGAGGACGAGCCCGTTCCCGCGATGCCGCAGCCGGTGGCGGGCCGGGGTTTCCCGCTGAAGCTGGGGGCGATCGCCGCAGTCGTCGTCCTCGGGCTCTCCGCATGGCTGTTTTCCCGGAACACGGCCAACCCCAGCCATCTGCCTCCTTTGGTGGCAACGATGCGTTTTTCGCCGGATGCCGTGTGGCATGTGGATGGCTTGATGCGGACGGACAAGGACATCACGGGGATGGGCAAGAGTGCCACATTGCAGCTGGTGCAGGGGCAAGCCAGTGTCGCGCTGGGTACCTCCGCGTCCGCCCTGCTGCAGGCGCCGGCCGCGTTGACCGTGGTTTCGAAGGAGGCCCTGCATCTGGCGGATGGCCAAGGGCGCTTCCGGATTGAGAAGGAGGATGCGAAGCTGAAGGTCACCACCCCGACGATGACCGTGGAAGACCTGGGCACGGATTTCGGGGTGAGGGTTTCCAAGAATCATGCGGACGAATTGCATGTGTTCGACGGCAAGGTGCGGATGAGAATCAATGGCAGCACGAAGGGGGAGGTGCTGGCCAAGGGAGAGGCGGGCCGGGTGGCCGGGTCCCAGGCCATCGAACGCTTCGCCGCGGAGGAGGATGGTTTTCCTAACAAGATTGGTGAATTCAAGACCTTGCTCTCCGGACCGTTCGTAAAGACGGACTGGCGGGTGGAGTACGGAAGCCCCACCTTCGAGGAAGACCGGGTGGAAGGGGAAAATTACGCGGCGTTCCTGAAACTACCGGAGACGGCACCGGACGGGGGCAATTCGATCCTGCTGGCGACGATGCGGGTGGGGACTCCCTCGACCGGATCAGCGAAGCACTTTTTGTTTTAATGATAGCGCTGTGTTACACCGACCGCCTACACTCTGCAGGCGCGTTCCAACAGCCAGATTCAAAAGCAAAGTTTAGGTCATTAGAGTTTTGAAGCAGCAATCAGCTGAGTATCACTATCGTCCAACCAACCAGCACTTGCAATGAGACGACAAC
>CAXTTX010000155.1:9548-10252 GCA_964247045.1 uncultured Verrucomicrobiales bacterium
GTGTTTCATACGGACGGCTGGGCCGGGATGAGTTTCTTCAGCAGTGGTGTGGAGCTGTTGTTTTTCGGCGACTCGTATGGTCCGGAACACACGTGGTCGCTGGACGTGAAGCAGCGGATGCCGGTGATCCTTCCTGGCAATCCGGTGCTGGGGCCTCACACGGTGACCTTGCGCTACGACCGCACGAGCGGCGAGGTGAGCTTGCACGAGGGCAAGGGGCCGTTGTCGGCGGCGTTTTGTTCCGGGAAATTGGCGGTGGGCACGACCTTTGATGAGATACGGATCGGGGCTTCGGCGAATGCGGCGCTTTCGGTGGGACCGATCCAGATCCAGGTGGGCGGCGGGGGGAGGTGATTCCGTCCCCGCGCGCAAGTGACGCTCGATTTTGTCCGTGAATTATTTTTGAGAAGCGAGGCTTTGAAGACGATTCCGCAGACCTGCCCGGACATCCAGCCGGGAGAGCCACTTTTCGGCAGCGGCGGGATCAACCTCCGACCAGAATCGCATGGTGTTTTCCATGGCTTGCTCGCGTTGGACTGGATCTTGGATCAAATCCACCATCGCGGCGGACTTGTCGGGCGCCCAATAGGCGACGCTCTCCGCATAGCTCTTCAGCGCGATGTCGCGGATTTTCACATCGGGAAGCTCTTTCGCCCAAGCGAGCGCCGATACCGCGTCCATACGGCTCCATGTGTTCATGGCTT
>CAXTTX010000155.1:10262-10799 GCA_964247045.1 uncultured Verrucomicrobiales bacterium
CAATAAAGCCGCCCGCCTCAAGGGGGTGACTCTCCGCCCATGATGCGGCAAGCAGGGGAATCGCGGTTTGCCGTTCGGATTTGGGAAGGTTCTCTATCCATTCCCGCGCGTTTCCGGGATCGCTCCGGCCCCATTGTGCCGCGATGGCGGCGACTAGATTCTGGCGGGCAATTCCAGTTGGCATTTGAACTAACAGTTGCGCGGCCGCTCCGGGATCCTCACTGGCAAGCTGTGTGCGAAGAAGTGTCAACGCGTCGGTCTTGCCACGATCATCAGGAAGTTTTTCCGCCCAAGCCAGCGCTTCGTGAATGCCGGTAACCGCTCCTTGTTTCGCCAGCGCCATGACCACCGCCTGCCGGTAGGCGCTTTCCGGCATTTCATCGATCATTTGGGCCAGGTAGGACGGGTCCGATACGGCGAGAACCGCGGCGACCGCGGCAAGGGCCTCGAACTTCAGATAACTTGTTTCACCATTCATGGTGCTGGCGTAGGCGAAAGCCTTTTTTCCATCGGCAAGCGCCCAGCTTTCCATTATAT
>CAXTTX010000156.1:0-1654 GCA_964247045.1 uncultured Verrucomicrobiales bacterium
GGGTGCTGTGGGGCGGAATGAATGCCGCGGTCCGTGAAGAGGCGGGTGCTCTGGGGCGGAATGAATTCCGCGCTCCGGGAAGATTTGGAGCGGATCGGCCAGCAACCCGGAGGGGTAGGCTGCGGGATTGTTGTTACTTCGCCAGTGGGATCTTGCCGGGGTCGGCGGGGGCGGGGATGTTGACGATGATGCGGGCGTCTGGGGCGCTGAAGAGGTAGGCGTAGGCCCAGCCTAACAGGACAGAGAGCTTGTTGCGGAAACCGACGAGGAAGCTGATGTGGATGAAGAGCCAGGCGAGCCAGGCGATGAAGCCCTGGAGCTCGAGCTTGCCGGTTTTGGCGACGGCGTAGTTGCGGCCGATGATGGCCATGGTGCCCTTGTCCCAGTAGTTGAAGGGGGGACGGGGTTTGGAGGGGGAGTCTTTTTGAAGGAGGAGGATCTTCGCGATGTGGGCGCCCATCTGGGTGGCGGCGGGGGCGACGCCCGGGACGGCCTGGCCATCGCTGTCTTTCATGGAGACGATGTCACCGGCGACGAAGATGTCGGGCATGCCGGGAAGGGAGAGGTCGGGATTGGGGGTGACGCGGCCGCCGCGGTCGGTGGGGACGCCGAGCATTTTGGTCAGGGGACTGGCGGCGACACCGGCGGCCCAGATGATGGCGGCGGCTTCGAGGTGGGTGCCGTCCTTGAAATCGAGGGCACCTTCGCGGACGTTGGTGACGCGGGTGTTGTTGCGGAGTTCCACGCCGAGTTTTTCGAGGCGCTTGCGGGCGTAGATGCTCTGCTCGCGGTCGAAGGTTTCGAGAACGAGTTCCGAGCCTTCGATGAGGATGACGCGGAGTTTCGAGGTGTCGATGCGACGGAAGTTCGTCTTGAGCGAGCGGTGGGCGAGGTCGGCGAAGGCGCCGGCGAGTTCGACGCCGGTGGGGCCGCCGCCGACGATGGCGATGGTCATGAGGCGCTGGCGTTCGGCTTCGTCGGTGGTGATTTCCGCTTTTTCCAGGTTGGACAGGACGGTGCGGCGGATGTTCTGGGCGTCCGAGAGGGACTTGAGGCCGAGGCTGTGTTCGGCCCATTGGTCGTTGCCGAAGTAGCCGGTGCGGGCACCGGCGCAAAGGAGCAGGGTGTCGAAGGCATAGACCGTCCCGGAGCCGCCGGTGGCGGTTTTCGACGGGACATCAATCGCGGTGATCTCGTCCATCAGGACGGTGATGTTTTTCGCGTCCGCGAGGATCTGGCGGATGGAACGGGCGATGTCGGGCGCGGCGAGGGAGGCGGTGGCTACCTGATAGAGCAGCGGCTGGAAAAGGTGATGGTTGGTGCGGTCCACCAGTATGACCTCGAAGCGGTCGTCATTGGCGAGGCGTTTGGCACATTCCAGCCCGGCGAAACCGCCGCCGATGATGAGGACCTTGCGGGGATGGGTGGCGGGCATGGTGGTGATGGGATGGGTGCGGATTTCCATCAGCCGTCATCCGTCGGGACGGCGGGAAGAGGGTGGATCAGCATGGCGCTTTTGTCCGCCAGCAGGAGGGGACTCTCAACTGCTTTTTCGTTTTTTGGGGTGAAAATGGGGAAATATGCGGGGGTGATGGGGATGTGAGGTTGGTGCGGGGGGAGGTGGGGGTTGGGGGTTGGGGGGCATGGGACTGAT
>CAXTTX010000156.1:1664-7600 GCA_964247045.1 uncultured Verrucomicrobiales bacterium
GGTGGTCTCCACAGGGGTGGCCATTTTTTCCGAGCGTCGCGGATCGCGCCGCCTGAAGGCGGAACTACGAACCCTTGGCAGGGGCGAGAAGTTGTGGAGAGCGGGAAGGTAGAGAAGCCTGTCCGGCAGACCGTCTGAAGACGACACAACGAACGAAGAGGGCCAACCGCAACGGGCAAACCTTCAAACCAATTTGTGTAAAAGATGAGGCGTTGCCTTTCGCTTTCCTGGGACCGCACCGTTGGTGCTCGAGACGGCGGGGTTGAAGCGCCGTTGTATTGAGGAGCGGCGGTGGGCGGAACCCTGGGCGTTGGAAGTGGTGTTGCCTGCCTCAGCCGGACCGTTAGGGATAACGGTCCCTGCCTTTCAGAGGGTCAGCGGCGGCACTTTTCGAGGAGGCCGGCGAGGAACCAAGTGATCTGGGCGAGGGCGTCGGAGTGGACGGAATCGCCGAGGGGCTCGAGGTCGGCGCGGCTCTCGGCGAGGAGGTCGAGGGCGGTGTTGACGGCGCTTTCGATGGAGCCTTCGTATTCGGCGATGCCGAGGAGGACGGGAAGGTCGAGGGGTTCCTGATCGAGGATGCGCTTGTTGAGCTTCATCCGCTGGGATTCGGAAGCGGTTTCCAAGAGGTTCAGGATGGGCAGGGTGAGCTTGCCCTTGATGAGGTCGGTGCGGAGGGTCTTGCCGACGATTTCCTCGGAGCCGACGAGGTCGAGGCAGTCGTCATAGATCTGATAGGCGGTGCCGAGCTTCATGCCGTAGCTGTAGAGGCGGGCCTCGGCTTGCTCATCGAGGCCGGATAGTTTCGCGGCGAGGCCGGTGGCGGCGGCGAAGAGGGCACCGGTCTTCATCTCGATGATGCGGAAGTATTCCGCCTTGGTGAAGGTGAGGTCGAAACGGCGCTGGGTCTGGATGATTTCGCCCTGGCAGACCTCGCGGGCGGCATTGCCGACCTTGCGGCAAACGTCGAGGCTGTTGAAATCGGTGGCCAGGGTGAGGGCGTGGGAAAACAGGGCGTCGCCGAGCAGGACGGAGAGCGCATTTCCCCATTTCGCGTTGGCGGTGGGGACCATGCGGCGGGTGTTCGCGCCGTCCATGATGTCGTCATGGACGAGGGTGGCCATGTGGATGAGCTCGAGGATGACGCCGAGCTTCAGGTGGTCTTCAGAGAAGCCGCCGGTGGCGCCGCCGACGAGGATGGCGAGGGCGGGGCGGATGCGCTTGCCGGAGGTGTTGCACACATAGGCGACGTAGGGCTCGACGGCGGGGTCGAAGGCGCGGATTTGTTCCCGGATGGCGATTTCGACGCGCTCGAGTTCCGGGCGGACGAGTTCGAACGGGAATTGCGTGCTGCCTGGAGGTTGGGTGGTTGTGGCGGCCATGGTGCTGGGGCTGCGCTAACCAGCCACAGGGAGGCGTTTCCCGCAACCCGGATGTGATATGATCTTGAAAGAATTGCGCGGAAATGGCGTTTTTCACCTCACATGAAAGCAAACCCTTTGATCGGCGCGGTGGTTCTGGCATCTTGTGGCGTGGTGAACGCCGAAATCCATGGCTATCCGGACGGGCCGAAACTGCCGGGCGTGCCCTACTCGGTACACGATCCGGCCCGGCCGCAGCCGCCGGTGGTGGAGACGGGTGGAGCGGTTTCGGTGAAGCCGCCGTCCGACGCGATCGTGCTTTTCGACGGGAAGAACCTGAACGCTTTCACCGACGGGTGGGAGGTGAAGAACGGCTCGATGGTGGCGAAGGACCACGACATCGAGTCGAAGCAATCCTTTGGCGCGGTGCAGATGCATTTCGAGTGGCGCCTGCCGGCCGGCCGCAAGGTGGATGGCCAGAGCGGCGGCAACAGCGGGGTTTTCCTGATGGGCCTCTATGAGGTACAGGTGCTGCAGAGCAACAAGAACCCGACGTATCCGGACGGGCAGGCGGGCTCGATGTATGGCCAGCTCCCGCCACTGGTGAACGCCACGGTGCCGCAGGGCGAGTGGAACAGCTACGACCTCGCCTTCGAACCGCCGGTTTATGAAAACGGGAAGGTGGTGAAGCCGGCGAAGCTGAGCTTGATGCACAACGGTGTCTTCGTGCAGAATGGGGAACTTTACCTGGGACCGACCCAGCACCGGACATTGGCGAGTTACCCGGAGAAACATCCGACGACGGCGCCGTTGAAGTTCCAGTTCCACGGGGATCCGATGGAGTATCGGAACATGTGGATCCGGCCGCTGGGGAGCAGGCCGTGAGGTCTTGCTAGAAAACCGGGATTTGATGTTAGCTTTTCATTCCGTCTCACCCGGAGGGACGGAAACCGGTTGCGGCGAGTTCAGGATCTTTGAGAGGTGGGAATGAGTGTGACCCGGTGGAAAGCCGGGCAGCTCCGCGAACACCGTATAGCCGAGGCGTTGGTAAAAATCGCGGGCCTGAAAATCGAAGGTTCCCAACCAAGATCCGTGGCAGCCCCTGGCAATGGCGGAGGCCTCTGCCGCCAGAAGCAGTTTCCTGCCCAGGCCTTGCCCTCGCAATGACGGGGTAACCCACAGTCCGTCGATCATGAGCCATCGCCACATGGTGGCTCCGTAAATGCCGCCGACCATGGTGCCGTCTCCGGATCTCAGGGCGAAGTTCAAGGGCTGCCAGTCGCGGTGCCCGACATCGGGGGGATCGGATTCACGGATGCCTTTTCTGACTTCCGCGGGCAGCGAGTCGGCATCGGCCAGTTCGTCGATGTGGTAGCTCATGAGAAGGTGCGAACGTGTCAGCGGATCGCCTCCGCGGAGTTGTATGGGTTTGTTTCCGCAGGCAGGTGGTCGTCGAGAGTTTTCACAAATTCTTGAAACCAGCTTTCCAAGGCCTCGCATCCCGGCGGAGCTTGGTTGTCCCATGTGAAGCAGCAGCCGGGCACGCGGATCGAATATTTGTTCCCGTCCGTCGTGATTTGTTTCTCCCGACGCGCGAGCGCGGGAATGGAAATAGCGCCGAGTTTCGATAGAAGGGTGTCCACGTCGTGAGGATCCATGTGCGCATCGGCACCGTGGAACGAAGGCGGACAATCCGCCCAGGAACTCCAGCGGACCCTCCTGGCGATGAAATCACCCCTTGAGTTCTGATAGATATTCCAGGATTTGATGGGACGGAACGAATGCCATTCCAAGGCTTGGACGAGGAGCTCCTCCGGCTTGAGTGGAACAAGCCCCGGAAATGCCGATGGGTCTTCCAACAGATCACAAATCTCCCTTTGATGCGGTTCCTTGAAATGGCGAATAAGGTGGGGATGCAACATGGAGCGAGAGTGATGTTAGATGTGCGGGTCGAGATCGGATTTCTTTTCAAGACATCAATACGAAATGGGGCCCCGTGTCAGGAGAAATCCACCTGGGAGTGAACGAGACGAGTTGTTCCGGGGCTTTTCCATTTGACTCCCCGAGAATGGGGAGTATCCATCACGGACTGATGTTTATCACTTCCACCGCAGCGTTCACCCATACTTGCCCCTTTGAGGCGGCAGGTCGGGTCGCGGGGTGGTGCGGCCACTCCATGGCCGCCGCACGGGGTTGACGGGCGGCCTCCTTGAAAGCGAAGGGAATCTTTTCCCCGGGGCCGCCTGAAGCAACTGAAGCGAAGCGATCTTCCGCATGGTGCGGAGTGATTGTCTGAATTCCGCTTCCGAATGCCTGTCCCGTTTTCACGGGGCACGCGCAACCCCTTGATATGACATGAACTCGCCAATCCTTTTGAGCGGGGCGGACCAATCGCGCCTCGAAGAACTTCTGAAACACCAACTGCCGCCGCCATTTCCCGATGCGGACCAGAAACGGCAGCTTGAACAAATCCTTTCCACAGTCCACAGTGGCTACCCCGCCATGCTTTGCAAAAACCATGCGGGACTTCACGACAGGATCACCCTGCAAAGCCCGCGCGATCCGCGGGACAATTTCACGTTTTCCATCGTGATGCCACGCGAGGCCGATGTTGATGCCGACCGCATCTCCATCCTGGCGCCCTTGTGCCTGGCGGTCCTGGGCCGAGGTCGTGGCGCGATGGTGGAGTGGGACGCACCGGCCGGTCGCCGGGAGATGCGGATCCATCTGATCGGGAAGGAGTGGGAGCGGGGTGTCACCGAGCCCGATGGGGAACTTTCCCTGGAAATGAATTTGTCCGGCCATGGTGCCGGATGAGAACGAAAGAACAAAGAAACAAACCAACAACCGAAAACCGTTAGATGCCATGAAAACGAAACAACAGAACCAAATGAACCAGATCACCCTCAAGGACGGCAGGAGCCGGTTGGGCACGTGGTCGAGCGAGACGGAGGGCCACCTCACCATTGGGGACCGGATCGAATTGCCACGCGAGGTGGCGAAGGAAAACCCCGGCTATGGGCCGGGAGCGGTCGTCACGCGGGTGGAACACTCGGCGGACGACGGCCTTTACCACATCGAGGCCGAGGCGGATTGCAAGATCCCGGCGAACCGCCGCACGGTGGTGACGCTGAACAAGGACCGGGTGGAACGCTCGCTGCGCTCCGCGGTGGAAACCCTGATCCGGAAAAGGGTGCAACTCCCGCTGCTGGAGTGGGAGAACAGCCGGGAAAGCACGCCGGTCCTGCGCCTGCACTCGCTGGGTGAGCCGCCGAAGGCAAGCCTTCCGGAGCTGCAACGCGAGGTAGGCCAATTGCTGGCCGATGCGGTGCAACCCATTGGCGTCTGAGAGTTCGTGAAAATCGTCCGCCTGGAGCGCTCGTTTCCGAACCTTGGCCCATCCAAGCAGGGGAACTGCTCCAACCGGACCTTCAAGGATAAAGGTTCCTGCCTTTTCAGACCGGCGTCCGAGCCGCATGAATCGCCGCGCACCCGCGCCGGACGGCCAATGACGGTCCTCCGGCCAAGGGGCGCGGCATTTTCATTCACGGCTTTTTCATGGATTCCGCGGCCCTATCTTCTTGCTAGACGCCGGGTGGGAGGGCTTAGCATGGGGCATCCATGAAAAACCGAGCGAACTGGCTGTTGATCCCCGCCGTGGCCCTGGGCCTGGGAGCGTGCAAGAAAGAGGAGGCCGCGAAGGCTCCGGAGGCACCGGCGACGGCTGAAAAGGCCGCCCCGAATGACGTGCCGGTCCCACCCGCGGAAAAGCCGAAGGTGTTGGCGGTGAGCGCGGAGGCACGCGCGGCCAAGCTCGGGTTCGCCAAGTATCTACCGCAGGACACCGAAATGGTGCTCGCCTTTTATAACGGTTCCAAGGCCGCGGAGCGTGTGAAATCGTCCAAGCTCTGGAAACTCGTCCAGGAACAAATGGGCGGTGGCATGGGGATGGGAGGGGCCATCGAGGAGATGGAAGACATGGGGGAAGAAGTCGAGGAAGCGCCGGACCAAGGCGCGGAACCGGAGGAGCATCAGGCGGCCGAGCCGGAGGAAGCCGCGGAGGAACCCGCCGTGGCCGAAGCGGAGGGCCCTGGTGACGACGCCCCTCCCGAGTCCACGGGGCCCGCGATTTTGTTTGGTTCGGAATTCACCTTGGCGCTTGGGAAGTCCACCGGCGACCAACTCGGATTGGGACTGAATTTGAACCGCCGCATGACTTATTACCAGATGCGGGATCTGGCGAAGGCCCTCGTCGCCTCGGTGAAATCCGGCGATTCCTCGGCCGCCATGATGGCGCTGGTGGAGGCGAGCAACGGCTCGATCAAGCAGGCGATGAAGGATCCCGCGGTGAATCCGGCGCTGTTTGAGAAGGGGAATTTGCCGCCGGTTTACGCCGCTTTCAAGGTGGCGGAGGCGGATCGTCCGGGCGCGGCCCTGCAGGTCGCGAACATGCTGGAGAGCGTCAACACCATGGCCGCGGAATCCGGATTCATCGAGCCGGTGAAGGTGGACAATGTGACCCGGGCTCTCATCGACGACATGTTCGAGACGATGTACGACGCGCCCGGCATTGGA
>CAXTTX010000156.1:7610-10789 GCA_964247045.1 uncultured Verrucomicrobiales bacterium
CATGAGGATGCGGAAGCTCCTGGCCGGGCTGACGGACAAGGCTGGCACGTCATTTGACGGCTTGAAAATCACCGGAGCAAAGGCCTCGGCGAAGATCGCGGAAGACCGTGCCAGCCTGGATGAGTCGCTCGGTGCGGAGACGACCGACCAATTGCTGGCCGCTGTGGCGAAGAAGGATCTGATCGTCGTCAGCGGCACGCTCGGCGATTACGTGGTGGTTTACCTCGGCCCGCCGGATGGATTCGTGCTGGAGGAGGCACCGGCGAAGTCGCTCGCGGGCGGCGAGGCGCTCGCCTTTACGGACAGCTACCTTTCGAAAGAACTCGGGGCGGTTGTTTACCTGCAGAAGGACATGTTGGAGAAGGTCATGGAAAACGCGGGCGGCATTTCGGACATCACCAATGGTTTCCGTGACGGCCTGGCCGGTGCGGAGGGACTGGGTGACACGCGCGATCTGGAAACGCTCCTGCAAATGGTGGGCGAGCGCGAGGCAGCGCTGCGCAAGCTGGCCGGACTGGATTCCACGGGCATCATCGCCTACTTCGAGGAGGGCCTGAAGATCGAGGGATACGGCGGCGCGGACAATGGCATGGTGGACTGGAAGACTTCTAACAAGCTTGCCTCGCTGGGTGATTCCAACGACGTGCTGCTCTTCGCGAACGTGACCACGGAGGCAGCGTATGACGAGAAGGCCCACGCCTATATCGAATCGCTGGTGGAAACCGCGTATGCGATGACGGTGAAGGTTTCCGAGATGCCGATGGAGAACGAGTCGATGGCGCAGTTCAAGTCATCCGTGGAGCTCTTTGATAAGAAATTCCGTCCGGACGTGCTGGCCTTGTGGGATGCCTTCGGCAACGAGTTCACCGACAGCCTCGGCAACGAGAGCGCGCTGGTGATCGACATGAAGGGCGCGGCCCCGGCCATCCCCGGCCTGCCGCAACCGGTCGTGGACAAGGCGAAGATTCCGCGGATTTCCATCATCCGCCCGGTGACGGATCGCGCGAAGCTCGCCGGTTCGTGGGACAAGATGAACACGGCGCTGACCGGTGTGATGGGCAAGGTCAGCGAGATGACCGGTGCTGAGATTCCGATGCAGAAGCCGATGAACTCGGAGAGGAATGGCAACGTGACGTGGTTCTTCCCGTTCCCGATGTTCACGGATGATTTCCTGCCGTCGGTCACGGTCGGGGATAAATGGTTCGTCGCATCGACATCGAAGAACCAGGCGCTGGATCTCATCGGCCAGGCGGATAGCTCCAAGGTCACCCGCGATGGCGCGTGGTTCAGCATGAATTTCCGCACGCTGGAGAAGTATGCGGATGAAACGCTCAAGCTCTACTCGGAGAATGCGGAGGCGATCACGGGTGCGGCGCTTGATCCGGAAGAGGAGAAGACCCTGAAGGATGCCATTGCGGTGCTTTCCGACCTGGACAAGCTGACGGCGCACTCCCGCCGGGAGGGTTCGGTGTTGCGGTCCAGCGTGCATTTCAAGACGCGGTGAGCCGCAGCCGAGTTCGGGATTTGAAAAGCCGGGTGTTTTCCGCGAGGGAAGCCCCGGCTTTTTCGCGGCTGTTCCGGATCATTCCGCCTATGCAAGGCGTGGGGCGAGAATACGCCACGATGGAGGATGCCGGTAAGCTTGCTATCTATCAGTTAGATATAAACGAATGACGTATTTCAGAGCCGCCGTAGCAAGATTTTGATGGCCTAGGCCCGGGAAGGCTGTTATGCAGTCCGATGGCAGGAGGGAATCATGGAAGGGAAACGTGTCATCGCGCATTTCATGGAGGAGTCCGAACGAGAAGCCGCACGGATGACAATCCATGCGGAGGTGGAAACGGATTCCTACGTGATCGGGATCGCGGATGAGTCCCAGCAGGAACAATTGCGCGAGCATGGATTGATTGTGTCCCCGCTTCCGGATGCCTCCGAGCCGGGCCCCTTGGACGAGCTATATGGAGTCCATCGCGCGGACGTCATGTTCAAAATGCGGAACTCGGCCGTATTTGAAAACGCGAGCTTCGATCCCGTGGTCCTAGAGGCCGGCACCCTGGAGGCGGCCGCGCCGGATGGCACGGATCAATATTATCTGGTTTGGCTGCAAGGTCCTTTGGTCGAGGAGTGGCGGAAGCTTCTCCTTGAAGCGGGTGCTGTTCCCGAGGAGACGTTTCCGACAGGGGCTTACAAAGTCCGGCTGAATTCTTTGAGACTGGACACGGTGCTCGGGCTGCCTTTTGTCACACGGATCCGCCAGTTGGGCGGGCTCGAGGCTGCGCCGGAGCTTGTGGAGCCGTTGCCCCCGGGAGGAGACGGTGAGCCGGCAGTTGCGAAAATTCCCTTTGATATCCTTTTGAACCGGGAGCCGGATTTACCTGTTGTCGTGGAGTGGCTGGGAACCCGCGGCATCGCCGTTGCGGGGGCAGGCGGTCGGAAAATCCGCGCGTTATTCTCCGAAGATGATCTCCTCCTGGGGGAACTGGCCGGGCTAACGGAAGTTTCCGCCATCGAACAATACGTCGCACCCACCTTGCATAATGACCGGGCCCGCGTCCTCCTAAAGATCGACAGCGGAGGCGTCTCCCTGATGGAAACCGGGGCCGGGCAACTCGTGGGGGTCGCGGACACGGGCATCGATGACTCGCATCCGGATCTCCAATCCAGAATTTCCGGGATGAGCGCGTGGGGAAGGCCGGGGGTTACGGACGATCCTCACGGCCACGGGACCCATGTGTGCGGATCGATCGCGGGTGACGGCACGGCTTCGGGGGGAGCGATCCGCGGGATCGCGCCCGGTGCGAAGCTTTATTTCCAGTCGTTGATTGATGCCAAAGGAGAACTCGGCGGACTACCAATCAATCTGGGGCAGCTCTTCGAGGATGCCCACGCGCATGGCGCCCGCATCCACAACAACAGCTGGGGCTCCGCCACAAAATCCCGATACACCATCACCGCGAGCGAGGTGGATGAATTTGTATCGGCAAAAAAGGATATGCTGATTGTCATTTCGGCAGGCAACGAAGGTCGGGCGGCACCGCCGCTCGCCAACAGCGCTCCCGGGCATGTGGACTGGCTGTCGGTGGGTTCTCCAGCTTCCTGCAAGAATGCCCTCACCGTTGGTGCCAGCCGCAGTGACAGGACCGGGGGCGGGTTTTCCGGACTGACTTACGGCCAGAACT
>CAXTTX010000157.1:0-6394 GCA_964247045.1 uncultured Verrucomicrobiales bacterium
GGAGAAGTCCACCGCCACGCTCAAACAGTCCCGGGCCAAGGTGGCTACTTCCATGGAAGGGCTCGACATGGTCATGCTCGCCCATGACCCCTTCGGCTTCCTCAATCACCCGGCGGTGGAATCGCTGGTGAAATCCTCCGGCCATGGCGGCGAGGCCTTCGAGAGCGAGGACGGCCGCACCCATCTTCTTTTCGCCGATGCCCCCTCCCCGGTCCGCGGGTATCGCGAGGCGGATGTGTGGTTGAAGAAGCTCCGCGCCTCCGTGGCAATGTGGCAAAAGGGTGATGGCGAGGGCTTGAAGGTCCGTTTGACCGGGGAACCGGCCTTTTCCTCGGAAATCGGTGTCGCGATGGAGAATGATCTCAGCGGTTCGATTGGCATCACGCTCGGCCTGATAGGCCTGCTGTTCTGGTGGATGCAGCGGCGCTTCAGCCTGCTGCTGGGACTAACAGGGATTTTGATTCTGGTCTTCGCCGTGGCGATGGGTGTCGCGGGCTGGCTCTATGGTGAACTGAGCATCATGTCGCTGAGTTCCGCCGAAATCCTCATCGGACTGGCGGTGGACTACGGACTGGTCATTTGCCAGGAGGCGAAGGTCGCTGGCCATGATCGCAAGGCCCTGCTCGCGGCCAGCGGCAAGCCGGTTTTCTTTGGCGCGCTCACGACCACGGTGGTGTTTCTGGCACTGAACCTAGGGGGGCTGCCGGGCATGGCCCAGCTCGGCAGCATTGTTGCCTTCGGGCTGATGGCGGCGGCCATCCTCATGCTGCTCGTCTATCTGCCTTTTGTAGCGAAGTTTGGTGTGAACCGCGCCCCGGCCAGGGGTGATGGCAAGATGCTCCCACGGAGCAAGGTCTCATGGGGCATTACCGGTGGCCTTTCGCTGGTGGCAATCGTGATTCTCGCCCTTCACGGCATGCCGGGAACGGAGTTCAGTTCGGACATCATGCGTCCCAGCAAGAGCGAGGCGATGGAGACCTTCGATCATATCCGGGAAGCCTATCCTGCCTACAGCGGCCAATCGCTTGGCCTGGTGGTGGAGGCTGATTCGGATGCGACGATGCTGGAGCGGATCGAGGAAGCGCGTGCACGCATCAAAAAAGCGGAAGCTGAAGGGATGGTGGGTGCGATCACCCTGCCCGGGGGCTGGTGGCCGGATCTGAAAACGCAGGAAGCGAACAGGCCGGTTTTGGCTGCCTTGGCAAAGGATCGCGAGCGTCTGATCAGGGAGGCGGATGCCGCCGGCTTCACCGAGGAAGGAGTGGCCTTGGGGAAAGCCATTTTGGAGGCCATTGCCCGGCAAACGGCGGTTCAAGGACTGGTTTTTCCCACGGCGGAATCCGCCCGCGAGGTGATGCGCCTGTTCCTCTCCCGGAAAGAAAATGGAGGGGGGTATTTCCTCGGCTCGGTCCAGCCGGCGGCAGGGGTCCTGCCTGCGGAGAAAGATTATGACAGGTTCCGCGCCATGACAGGCGATGGCATCTGGCTCAGTGGATGGGACCTTTTCAAACCGGCGATCGCCAACCTGGTGCGTGAGGACATGTTCCGCATGCTGGTGCCCATGTTTGTCCTTCTGGTCGGCATGATGTTCGCCATCTTCCGCCGGGCGGGTGACGTGGCGCTGGCGTTGTTCGCGATGGTGGTGAGCACGCTGCTGCTCCTCGCGATCATGAGTGTCGCGGGAATGAAGTGGAATTTTGTCAACCTGATGGCGACGCCACTCTTGTTAGGCACGGGCATCGACTATGCGATCCATGTCACGCTCAGCCTGCGGCGCACCGGGGGCGATTTCAAGGAACTCTGGCAAGGCACGGGAAAGGCGCTCTTGTTCTGCGGGGCCTCCAACGTGATTGGCTTCGGTTCACTCGTTTTCTCGTCGAGCGAGGCGCTCGTGAGCCTCGGCACGGTGGCCGTGATCGGCATCCTGCTCAGCATGGCCACTTCGATCTTCCTGCTGCCGGGCTGGCGTACCACGAGGGCACCGCTGGATCAATGATCCGCGCATGAAGCGGCATCCGCCTCGGGTCCCCAGCCGGTGACCAGATGGACCATCGCCAGCATGCCGTCCGGGTCGGTGTCCAAGTTGAGTTCGCCGACGCACAAGAGCCAGAATGCCGAGGTCTCGATGTCGATGGACGGAAAGGCCGCGCCATCAGGACGCTTGATACCCTTGCACGCCATGTTGAAATCCAGCGGCGCGTTGTCGGACTCCGTCAGCGAGAACCTTTCGGCCACCTCCTTGAGCAAGAGCGCCTTTTGGGCACCCTCCGTCCGCCAGACCACCTCGTGGCCGATTCCCGCCGTGAAGCGATAGCCCTTCAGCCACCCGGCCAGAACCATCTGGTAGGCGACACGCTCGAAAATGACTCTAACTTGGTCGGGTTCCATCCGTTTCAGGAATTATCATGCGCGGCCCGGAAAGCAAGGGACAACGGTGTTGAGGCGCGGCATCAGCCGCCGAGGTAGCATTCTTGCACCTTTGGGTCCGCCTTGAGGGTGGCTGAGGGGCCTTCCAGGAGGACTTTCCCCGTCTCCAGCACGTAGGCGTAGCTGGAAACGTCGAGCGCCAAGTTCGCGTTCTGCTCGACCAGCAGGATGGTCAGCCCCTGCTCGCGGTTGATCTCGACGATCCGTTCGAAAATGGTCTTCACCAGCAAGGGCGCGATGCCCAGGGAGGGTTCGTCCAACATCAGGAATTTCGGGTTGCTGAGAAGCGCGCGACCGATCGCCAGCATCTGTTGTTCACCGCCGGAAAGCGTGCCCGCCGCCTGGTTTTCACGCTCCTTCAAGCGGGGAAAGAGGCCGAAGACGTAGTCGGTTTGTGACGCGATCCACTTCTTGTCTTTCTGGAGATAGGCACCCATCTTCAGGTTTTCGGCGACCGTTAGATTCGGGAACACCATCCGGCCTTCCGGGACGTGGCAGAGCCCCTTGCCGACGATCTTGTGTGCCGCGACCTTGGAAACTTCTTCCCCGTTGTAGAGGATGCTGCCTTGCGATTTCACCAGGCCGGACAAGGCGCGCAGCGTGGTGGATTTTCCAGCGCCGTTCGCGCCGATCAAGGTCACGATGGAGCCTTTTTCAACCTTCAGGCTGACCCCATGCAGTGCCTTGATGGCACCGTAGGAGACGTGGAGATTTTCGACTGCAAGCACAGGTTGGATTGGAGAAGTGATTCAGACGG
The DNA here is from genome assembly GCA_964247045.1 of uncultured Verrucomicrobiales bacterium. GTDB lineage: Bacteria > Verrucomicrobiota > Verrucomicrobiia > Verrucomicrobiales > Akkermansiaceae > Luteolibacter. Next base: position 3,185 of record CAXTTX010000157.1, read on the forward strand.
CAGCGGCTCCGAGGTAGGCCTCGATAACCTTGGGATGCGATTGGATTTCCTTTGGTGTGCCTTCGGCGATCTTGCGGCCGTATTCGAGGACCGCGATGCGTTCGCAGATGCCCATGACGACCTTCATGTCGTGTTCGACGAGGAGGATGGCCATGCCGAAGCGTTTGCGGATGAATTCGATGAGCTGCATCAAATCTTCTTTTTCGGAGGGGTTCATGCCGGCGGCGGGTTCATCGAGCAGGAGTAATTTGGGTTTGGTGGCGAGGGCCCTCACGATTTCCAAGCAGCGTTGACCGCCGTAGGGCAGACTCTTCGCCTGTTCATCGCGGAAATCCTGAAGGGAAAAGACCTCCAGCAACTCCATGACGAGAGCCTCCACTTCCTTCTCGCTGGCAGCATGGGCTTTTCCACGGATGAGAGCCTGGCGGATGCCGTGCGACCGATGCAGTTGTGTTGCCGCGCGCACGTTGTCGAAGACGGACATCGAACCGAACAGGCGGATGTTCTGGAAAGTGCGGGCCATGCCGCTTTTTGTAAGCGCGTGGGGTTTCACCAGCGCGGTCGGTTTACCGGCGAAGCGGATGCTTCCTTCCGTCGGCTGATAGACCCCGGTGATCATGTTGAAGACGGTGGTCTTCCCCGCGCCGTTGGGACCGATGAGGCCGATCAATTCCCCTTCCCCGACCTTCAGGCTCACGTCGCAGACCGCCGTCAATCCGCCGAAGCGGATGGTGACGTGTTCCAGTTCCAGCAACGGCGCGTCCATGGGATCAGGCGATGGGTTTGGCGGGGAGCGGTTTCGGCTTGCGGGAGAAATTGAAAAGCCCCTGAGGCCGGGCAATCATGATGATGATGATCAGCAGGGCGTAGATGATCGAGCGATACTCGGCGAACTCCCGCAAGGGCTCGACCACGCAGGTCAGGATCACGGCCGCCAGGATGACCCCCCCCGTGCGGCCCATCCCGCCGAGAATGACCATGACCACGACTTCGAAGCTCTTCATGAAGTCGAAATTCTGCGGACCGATGAAGGTCTTGTGATGGGCATACAGGCCGCCCGCAATACCGGCGAAAAACGCGCCGATCACGAACGCCGTCACCTTGTAGCGAGTGGGATTCAGTCCCATCGAACTGGCAGCGATCTCATCGTCATGAACCGCGATGAACCCGCGGCCGTAGGTGGAATTGACGAGGCAGGCCACGACGTAAACGGTCACGGCAGCCAAGGAGAAGGCCCAGGCGACGCCGCTCAGTTTCGGGATGCCGGAAAGCCCTGTCGCGCCACCGGCCATCTCCATGTTCTGGAAAATCACCCGGATGATCTCGCCAAAGCCGAGCGTCACAATTGCCAGATAATCACCTTTTAAACGGAGCGATGGAACGCCCACCAGAAGGCCGGAAAGCGCCGCCACCAATCCCCCTGCGAGCAGGGCGGGCAAGAACAACCAGGGCAGCGCGGCGGCTCCCATTCCCTTTTGCAGGGCCAGCGTGATCATCGCTGAGACATACGCCCCGACCGACATGAAACCCGCGTGACCGAGGCTGAATTGTCCGGTGTGGCCGTTGATGAGGTTCAGGCTGACGGCCAGGATGATCGCGATTCCCACGTCCACGGAAACGTCCCGATAGTAAGCCACCTGGCGGATGGAGGATCCGAGCTCCCCCACGACCAAGCTCGCGATGACCGCCACGGCGATGGCGGCAACGAGTTGGAAACGCGGATCTTTGGCGATGCGAATCATGCGGTGGAGGCTAGACTTTTTCGATCTGCTTGGAACCGAGCAGTCCGGTTGGTTTGAAGATTAGAATGAGAATCAGGATCGCGAAGGCGATACCGTCCCGATAGGTGGAAACTCCTGACATGCCGCCCGCATAGGATTCCACCACGCCGAGAACCAACCCGCCGAGAGCGGCTCCAGGCAGATTGCCGATGCCGCCCAGCACGGCCGCGACGAAGGCCTTGAGGCCCACATTGATTCCCATCAACGGTTCGATGCCGGTGTAGGTCATGCCATACAGGACACCGCCCGCCCCCGCCAGCGCGGAGCCGAGGCCAAAGGTGAAGGAAATGATGAAGCTGTTGCTGATGCCCATCAGCGAGGCGGCGGCAGCGTTGTGGGAGACCGCGCGCATTGCCATCCCGACCTTCGTCTTCTTGACGATGAACGTGAGAGTGGCGAGCAGGACCAGTGTTACCCCGAGAACCACGAATTGCGTCGAGTTGAAGGAAACCCCGCCCAGCGTGAAGCTTCCGGCGGGAAGCAGTTTGGGAAAAGCCTTCTGGGACGCGCCAAACAGCGCCTTGTGCTGGCAGGTGTATTCGATCAGCAGGGAAACACCGATTGCCGTGATCAGCACCGTAAGCCGCGGACGATTCCGCAGCGGACGATAGGCCAGCAGTTCAATCACGATCCCGATGGCCGCGCAGATCACCATCGCGCAAAGCATCACCACGATCCAGCCGCCCCATCCCGGCAGCGGCAGGAATTTCGCAACCCGCGGCGCGATGTAGAACCCGGCGAAGGAGCCGAGCATGAAGACATCCCCGTGGGCGAAGTTGATGAAACGCAGGACCCCATATACCATGGTGTAGCCGATCGCGATCAAGGCATACACGGCACCCAGTGCCAGGCCGTTCACGAGTTGTTGGAGAATCTCGCTCACGGGCGGTTGGCGCGGGGCAGGCTGGCAATCATGCGGATCTCGCGGAACGAAGCCGGATCAAGGGGCGATGGTTTCGAGGAACTTGAACTTGCCGTCCTTGATCGTGAGGATCGCCGCGGACTTGATCGCGTTGCGGTTCGCGTCCAGCGAGAACTTGCCGGTCACCCCGTCGAAGTCTTTGGTCGAGGCGATGGCGTCGCGCAATGGCGCGGAATCGGTCGTGCCGGCCTTCTTGATCGCTTCCGCGAGAACATAGGCGGAATCGTAGCCGAGGGCGGCCATCGCGTCCGGTGTCTTGCCATACTTCGCCTTATAGGCGGCGACGAAAGATGTCATCTTCGGCGAGGAATCTTCCGGCGAGCAGTGAGTCGAGAAGTAATTGCCTTCCACCGCTTCCTTGCCGACTTGCAGAAGGTTGTCCGACTCCCAGCCGTCACCGCCGAAGAGCGGGATGTTCAGGCCGAGTTCCTTCGCCTGGATGCAGATGAGGGCCACGTCGTTGTAGTAGCCAGGCACGAACACCGCGTCCGGGGCCGCGCCCTTGAT
>CAXTTX010000157.1:6404-10721 GCA_964247045.1 uncultured Verrucomicrobiales bacterium
CGCCGTTGTAGTCCAGTTCGGAGGCCAGTGTGCCGCCGTTCTTCGCAAACTGTTCCTTGAAATATTTTGCAAGCCCCTTGGAATAGTCGCTTTTCGCGTCCGTCAGGACCGCCACCTTCTTCGCCTTGAGCGTCTTGCTGGCGAAGTTCGCCATCACCGTGCCTTGGAAAGGATCGATGAAGCACACGCGGAAAATATAGTCGCCCACTTCCGTCACCTTCGGGTTCGTGGAGGCCGGAGAAATCAGGGGGATTTTCGCGGCCTGTGCGATCGGCGCGGCTTCCAGCGAGCGGCTGGACGCCACCTCACCGAGCACGGCCACCACCCCGTCGCGGGAAATGAGCTTGTTCACGATATTGGCCGGTTCACCCGCCTTCGACTGGTTGTCTTCCGTGAGCAGCTCGATTTTCTTGCCGAGAACCCCGCCCGCCTTGTTGATCTCTTCAAAGGCCAGTTCCGTGCCTTCGTGCGAGGAGGTGCCGAAGGTCGCTTCCTTGCCGGTGAGGGACGCGTATTCGCCCACCTTGATGGTGTCACCGCCTCCTGATTTGCAACCGATGACGGCGGTGGCGATGGCTGCTGCGGCGGAAAAGATCAGGATTTTGGATTTCATGCGGCAAGTAGGAGAACGGTGGGGCGGAGGCTAGGAAACCCGTTCCTCCAGCGCAATAGCATTCTGCATGCCTTTAAGCCCTCCCCGTCACCAGAATTTTCAAAATTTGTGACGACCGGACTCCAACATCGGCCCTAACTCAACCGTTTGCAGGATACTCGAAACCTCACTCCTCAACGGTGTTGATGGAACATCAACGCGCTGAGCCGAAGACCTTCTTCAGCCACTCGTCCACCGCGTCCACCAATTGCGGATAGGTTGCCTCATTGAAAGAGTGACCCGCACCCGGGATTTCCAGCAGGCGCTTTTCGCAAACCGCGGCATCGAAGGCATCCCGCCCGTCCTGAATCGGGACGAGGTCGTCCGCATCGCCGTGGATCAATAGCCAAGGCTGTGTGACGGCGTCCGCCGCGGACAGCGTGTCGCCGATTTGGCGCAGGTCGTTCACATAGGTCCAGGACAGCGGATGGTCCTGCTCGTCCCACATGAGTCCTTCACCCGGTGTCACCTCGCCAAACTCCCGCTCAACGAAAGCCGCCGTATGGGTCATTCCCGCCAGCGAAACCAGCGCACGGATTTTTGCATCGCGGGCCGCTGTCAGCACGCCGACCGCCCCACCCATGCTGTGGCCCACGTAGGCCGAGCTCACGGTGTTCGGCACGGCATCGAGCACCGCCTGCAAGTCACCGATTTCCTTGGTGATGCAGGAGTCTCCGAAACGCCCTTCGGACGCACCGTTGCCGGTATAGGAAATCCGCAGGCAGGGCCACCCGCGCGCTGAGAGTCCTTCCGCGAGGGCGACCAGATGCGGCCGGTCTTTGTTGCCCGTGACCCCGTGGCCCAGAATTACCAGCACATCCTCCCGGCTGCCGGGGTGAAAAGTCGTGTCGATGCGCTCGTCGGCGCGGTTGCGGATTTCGCGGTCGGTCATGTCACGGGGCGTTCAGTTTCCAGCGCGTTCGGGGAAAGTCAGTTCGGCGATGCCGGATTTGTCCAGTTCGCCAAGGTTCAGCTCGATCATTTTGCGGTATTGTCCCTCCGTGGCGCGGGAGAGCGGCACAGGTATGCCCGCCGCATCCGCCAGCGCGTTGGCGATCCCGCTGTCCTTCGCCGCGTGCGCGGCGGAGAAATAGCATTCGTGCTCGCGCGTGATCATGTCGTCGCCGTCGGTTTCGAGGACGCGGGAGTTCGCGCCGGTCTGGGAGAAAACTTCCTTCAGTACCTGGAGGTCCAACCCCAGTGCCGCGCCCAGTCCCAGCCCCTCGGCCAGCCCCGCCGTGTTGATATTCATCACCATGTTCACCAAGGCCTTGATTTTCGCCGCGTGGCCTACCGGTCCCACGTGGCGCAGGGAGGCCGAGATGTCCTTCAGGATGGGCTCCATCTCCTCGAAGACGGCTGCGTCCCCGCCCACCATCAGATAGAGGGTCCCCTGCCGGGCCTGGGAGATGCTGGAGGCCATGCTTGCCGCCAGGGTTTTCGCCCCGGCTCCCGCGGCGGCGGATTCCGCGACCTCGTGGACCGCCGGACTCACCGTGGCACAGTTGATGAAAATCTTCCCCTCCGCGCCTTGCAGCAGCGAGTCCCCTTCCCCGAAAATCTCCCGCATGGCCGCGTCATCCGTCACGACCGTGAAAATCACGTCCGCGACGGCCGTCACTTCCGCCAGCGTGACCGCGGCCTTGCAGCCCAGTTCCAGCGCCAGCGAGCTCGCGGTCGCCTCGTGGTGGTCGAAAACCGCCGTCAGCGGGTATCCCAGATCCGCCAGACGGCGCGCCATGTTGGCTCCCATTCTCCCCACTCCCACGAATCCAATCGACGGCTTGTTCATCGCGGCGAAGGTGAAATCGGACGGCCCGGGGTGCAACTCCTAGTTTCCCGGATACCCCCCCAAAAATGGTAGTATCCACAGCTAACACGAATGTCATAAAAAAGACGATTGCGGCCCCGCCCGCGAATTCGAAAGAACCCTTCCAATACTGAAACCCATCTCCATGTCCCTCACAGGCCACGGCCTGCCGCGCATTGCCGTCTGCCTGGCAAGTGCGGTCGCGCTCTGGCTGCTTCCGGCCGCTGGTGCCACCGCGGACCCGTGGGATTCCCCGCCGCCGGAGGCCAAGGTCAGGGCGTATTGGTGGTGGCTGAACGGGAATGTCGACGAGGCCGCCATTACCCGTGACCTGGAACAAATGAAGAACAAGGGCTTCGGCGGCGCCGTCATTTTCGATGCGGATGGCTCCAGCCAGGGTGGCCATGAGCAAGTCCCCGCAGGGCCGGATTTCGGTTCACCCGCCTGGAACAAGCTTTTCGCCCACGCCGTGAAGGAGGCGACCAGGCTTGATCTGGAGTTGAGCCTCAATATCCAGAGCGGCTGGAACCTGGGCGGCCCCTCGGTCACCAAGGAGGATGCGGTCAAGCGCGTCACTTGGTCGGAAATCAAGTTGGAAGGAGGCAAGGCCGTCTCGGTCCAGCTCCCCGCCCCACCCGTCACCGACGGATTCTACCGGGACACCGTCACCTTGGCACTGCCTGTCAAATCGCCCCCTGAAAAATCCCTGAACAACTGGCGGACCCTCGCTCTCCACGAGAAGCTCAAGCTGCCCGGCAGCGCCTCTTGGTTCGATTCCGCGTCCGCGCCGCCGACAGGATTCCTTCTTGAAGTGGATCCGGAACTGCCGGGTATGCCGGTCACCCGCACCAGTGAGGTGGTGGACTTGTCCGGCCGCCTTTCCTCCTCCGGCAAACTCGAATGGGAAGCCCCTGCCGGAACGTGGAAGATCCTCCGCTTTGGCATGACCCTCGGCAATGACAACCAGGTGTCCACTTCCAGCGCGAATTGGAAAGGCTACGCGATTGATCCGCTGGATGAAGGTGCCTTCACCCGCTACTGGGACACTGTGGTGGAACCAATCCTCGCCGCTGCCGGTCCGGACGCGTCCAAGTCTCTCAAATACCTTCACACGGATTCATGGGAACTCGGTGTCTTCAACTGGACTCCCACCCTGAGGGAGAATTTCAAGATCCGCCGCGGCTACGACATGCTGCCTTGGATTCCCGCCCTAACCGGCAATGTCATCGAAAGCCGCGGAGCCAGCCAGCGCTTTCTCGCGGACTTCCGCAAGACCCTAGGCGACCTGGCAATCGACCATTACTATCAGCCCTTCCTGAAACTCGCCGCGAAGCACGGCATGGGCATTCACCCGGAGGCGGGCGGTCCCCATTACACTCCCATCGACGCCCAGCGGGCCCTTGGCTTTTGCACTATCCCCACCTCGGAGTTCTGGGCGGAGGCAGCCACCCACCGCGTCGCGGACAACCACCGCTTTTTCGTCAAACAACCTGCATCCGCCGCCCACACCCGCGGCCTGCCGCTCGTCGCCGCGGAGGGCTTCACCAGCGTGGGACCCCATTGGCAGGAAACCCTCTGGGACAATCTGAAGCCCAGCTTCGACATGGCCTGCACCGAGGGGCTCAACCGCCTGATCTGGCACGCCTTCGTCTGCTCGCCGGAAAAGATGGGCATTCCTGGTCAACAGTATTTCGCTGGAACCCACCTCAACCCCAACGTCACCTGGTGGGACCGCAGCGCACCTTTTCTCCTCTATCTGAACCGCTGCCAGTGGATGCTCCAGCAAGGCAAGCCGCGTGCCGACTTCCTCGTCTACTACGGCGATCATGTTCCGAACTTCACCCAGGCCCGCGCT
>CAXTTX010000158.1:0-10620 GCA_964247045.1 uncultured Verrucomicrobiales bacterium
TTTGATGAGGTGGATGGCATCCCCCTCGGCGATGGTGAAACCGTGGGCGGCGGCCTCGCGGGCCATGCCACGGCGGGTGACGCTGGCGAAGATGACGCGGGCGCCACGAGCGGAGGCGTGGTCTGATAGAAAGTCGAGGACAAGGCCGCAGGCGGCGCGGGTGTAGGCGGGGCGCAGGCCGGGGCGGGTGACGAGCCAATCGAGGATGGCGACGCGGCAGCCGTGGGGTTCGTAGAGCCAGGCGGCGGCAACGGGGCCGTCGTCATCACAGGCGACGGCGGCGGTTGGCGGGAGGATGTCGGGGGGCATGTCCCCTTCCCCACGGGCCGGCCACCAGGGGAGGATGGTTTCGAGGTCGGAGGGGTGGAGGGGGCGGGAGTGCATTTTTTCAAGACGCAAGACTTAGGACGGTAAGACGCGAGAGGGAGAGATGGAGATGGAGATGGAGATGGAGATGGAGATGGAGAGTTGGCTGATAGACGGGCCGGGTAGATTGGAGGAAGAGAAGACGGGGTAAATCGGGGCGGAATGAATTCCGCGGTCCGTGAAGAGGCGGATTGCATGTTGGCTGGTAGCGTTTGTGCGGCCTGCCCCAGCCGGACCGTTAGGGATAACGGTCCCTGCCTTGGAGGTTGCGGCGTTTTTGAGGTCGATGGCTTTTGGAGGCGGTTGGCTTTTTCACGTGTCGCCGAAGTAGTTGAGCTTGAGGGTGAGGCTGCGGATGGTGAAGGGGTAGGGTTCGTCGGAGACGAGGCAGCAATCGCCGCGGGTGTCGTGGCGGCCTTCGAAATTGCGCTCGATTTCGCCGCTGAAGGGGTTGTTTGCGGAGCCGACGCCGAGGGGATCCAGGCGCCTTTCCGGAGTTTCGCCGGCCTTGCCGCCGCGGCTGAGGAAGAGATTCGGTGCGATGGCGTGGATGCGGGTCTCGCGGGTGCGGCTGGTGCCGTTAGAGAGGAGATCCGCCGGGGTCATGGGCTGGACGAGGGCGGTGTAGGGCAGGCCGACGGTGACGGGGCCGGTGAGGCCGGTGAAGAATTTCCCGTTCAAGCGCGCGGGGCCGACCATTTCGCCCATGTGGAAGCCGATGACACCGTCGCGATGGCGCAAGGGATGCGTGGACCAGGGGTAAGTGCCATCGACGGGAACGAGGGTGCGCTGGCAGTCCATCCAGGAGCCGTCGTCCTTCGGCTCCAGCAGGCGGCCGGGGACGAAGCGCTCGATGGAAAGGCGTTTGTCACGCCGGACCAGCAGATAGAGCATATCTTCCGCGTAGCGCCGCACCGTGCCCACACTGACAACCTCCCCGCCGACCGGGTGCGACGCCCACGCGAAAACTTCCTGCGAACGCTCGTGCGTGAGCGAATAGAGGCGCCCGCTGGCGACAACCCAGATGATCTGCCAGGGCTGGCGCTGGACGGCGACGGATTGCACGGCGGCCTTGAAGAGATGCTCCGCGGCGAGGTTCAGGTTCGCCGATTCATAGCGGTCGCTTTGGAAACTGTAGCCCATCTCGCGGATGGTGCGGCCGCCGTTCTGGACGAAGAGCGCGCCGGTGTCCGCGGGGATGCAACCGACGCCGCCATTGTGCGTGCCATAGCTGGACTGGCGGGCGCAGGTGCCGAACTCCGGAGTGACGGGGGCGTCCTCGCTTTCCCCGCGCAGGGTGAACTCGCCCGCACCATTTCCGACGACGAGCACCCGGTCCGAATGCATCCAGAGGATGGGATCGCGCGAACCGATGGCGAGGGTGTGCATGTAGGAGAGGTCGGCTTCCGTGCCGCGTTCGAAATTGAAATAGTCATCGACGGCGCTGCCCCAGATGGTGTGGGGGCGGCGCGTCGTACCGGCCATCAGGACGCGGTTCTGATGGAGCGCGATGCAGCGCGGCCAGCCCTGGTGCTTGCTCCAGGCGGCCTCCGCCCAGAAGCTGGTGGAGCCGAGTTCCACGGGTGTGACACACTCGCCGCGCACCTCATGGGCGCTGACGAAATCCGTGATCTTCACCAAGCCGCGGATGCGGTCGGAGGTGGCGGTTAGGCGGGCGTAGGGACGGTCCTCGGGCGGATCGTCCTCGCCACCATCCTCCGCGGCCGGATCGAAGTTGTCATCCGGGCGGAATTTCAAGCGCATGAGGACGCGGCGCGGCTCGTCACCGCTGGCGCTGGCGTTGCGCGGCTTTTTCTTGCTGCTGCGGAAATTGCGGATCTGCTTCCAGGTTTCACCCTTGTTGTTGCTGACCTCGATGGCGAAGACACCGCGCCACCGGCCGAAGGTGGTGAACTCCCAACCGCCTTGCGCGACGAGCACGCCGTCCGAGTAATAGGCATTCACCACCTCGTTTTCCTCCTCATCCTCGGTATCGAAAAAGGCGTGCGCCTCCAGGGAGATCTCCCACTGGTTGTTGCCCCGCCGCATGGCGACCTCCCAAGTGCTGCCCTCGTGGCCTTCCCGGAAGATCGGTGAATTGCTGGTGAGTGTGATTTCCTGGTCTTCCTCGCTGCTTTCGTCGGTGTAAACGCGCGCCCACAGCAGGTGCACGGAGCCGTCCTTCTGGGTGTAGGTGGCGGGGCTGCCGGGGCCGTTGTAGTTCTCCTCATCATCCACCGGGCCTTGGGAAACGTGGGTTTTCTGGCAGACCCAGATGGCGGAGCCGGTGTGGCTGACGCGGCGGCCGGCCTTGTAGGTGCGGTCCGCGTGCCAATTGGGCTCATCCCCGTCGAGATCGACCTTGAAGTCGGTGGTGACGACACGGCCGCGGCGGATGTTCGCATCTAACAAGGCCGGTGTGTCGCCGAAATCGACCTCGGAGAGGATCCAATCGTTGTGGTTGTTCCGGATGAGCTGATAGGGCGGGCAGTTCGGATGAACGAGGAACATGACCTCGTTGATCTGCAACCAGCGCAAGCTCCGCAGTTCCAGGTCGTCCCAAGGGATGTCGCGGATGACGTAGTCCGGGTGCGCCCACAGCGGGGCGATGCTGGTGCCGTTTTCCTCGGCGATGACCGCGCCGCTGCCGGGATAGCGGCTGGCATTGCTGGCGTGGTCGCGCAGGCAGGCCCACAGTTTGCCGCCGTATTGCACCCAGGAGCCCTGCGAGTAGGTGCTGGAACTCGACCATGACGGGGTGCCAAGGGGAGGCACCGTGCGCTTCACCATGCGGCCCTTGTCCACCAGCCGGATGCGACCGCCGCCGATGGCGAGCATGACGGAGCTGTGGGTGGTGAACTGGAACTCGGCGAGCACGCCGAAATTCGTCTGCACCTGGTCGTCCCCCTCATCGTCCCTCCAGATGTGGCCGATCTGCTGGAGACCGGGGCGCTTCAGCAAGCCGCCCTGCGGCCGCGGGATGAAGTTCTCCAGGCGACGGCACCAGCTGCCGTATTCCGGGCGGTCCGTGCGGCCATCGAGCATGGGGGAAACTTCCCCGCCGCTGAAGGTGGTCATGGATTTGACGATGGGCATGGTGGTGTTTCGGGATAGTGTCGTGTTAGATCTGGAACGGAGCGACTGCTAGAAGTAGAAGCTGCCCCTTCCCGGGGTGAGGGTGCCTTTGAGGAGTTCCTGCAAGGGGTGGTTTTCGTTAGACTGGGTTTCCTGGCCTTGGCCGGCGCGGGCGGCGGGGAGATCCACGGCCTCGTAGATCTGGCGGAGTTGTCCCTCCATCTGCTCGCTGCCGGTGATGGCGCGCGCGAGCTTGCTGGCGAGCAGCGTGGAAAGCGCGGCGACGAAGAGCGGGTCATAGGCATCCGGCTCGTCCACATGGGCGACGTATTCCAGGCTGGCGTCCGTGATGTCGCCCAGCACGCAGGTTTTTCCCGCGACGCGACGCACGGCGAAGCGGTCCACACCGCGTCCGGCCCCGTCCAACACGCGGCGGATCTTCACGAAATCCTCGGGCAAAGGGTAAGCATAGGCCCAGCCGGCGAGTTCGGCGGAAGGGCGGGACAAGCGCACCGAAGGCACGCCGGTCACGCCGTAGGAGAGGGCGGTTTTCGCCATCAAGGGCACGACGCCGCTGCCGTTGTTGCCCGCCTTGTGCGCGACCGTCACCAGCGCGCTCGCGGCGGCGCTGGCCTCGATGGCGGTCTTCACCTGCGAGGCGGTGACCTGCGTGCCGCCTCCTGTTAGCGCGGTGGGGCCGAAATCGACAGGCGTCACGGATTGGGAAATCTGGCCTGTGCCGTTGTTCCCGCTTTTGAAAACCACCCGCACCAGTGTGCGTGCCACGGGGTGTGCCTGGATCGCCTCGCGGACCTCGTTCGCCGTGGCCTGCGCCTGCTCGGAAAGGCCGCGCATGGCCACCCGGATCGCCGCACCTGTCACCGTGACGGTCACGAGCGGAATGAACGGTCCGCCGGTATCCATCTGGATCGTGGGCACGACCGCGGCGTTCATGTCCACCTGCTCGAAGCGCAGGTCGTTGTTAGATCCCGCGAAGTTCGTCTCCAGGATATTCGGCGCGATGACCGGGACGCGGATCGCACGGCCCTCCACGATGGGCACCACGGTGCCGCCAACGACGGTTCCCGCGTATTCCAAGGTGACCGGGGCGAGCTCCTGGCTCACCTGCTCATAGCGGAGATCGCCATTGTCCCCGGCCAGGTTTGTTTCCAGAAAATGCCTCGGTGAAAGCGGCCGCAGCGCGCGCTGGTCCGGCGTGTCCATGTCGAGCGCGCGCGCCCAGGTCGCGCCGGTGACGCCATGGAACAATTCCCAGCGGTCCTCGGCACCATTCCATGAGGCGGTGCCCAGCACCTGCTCCACGTCCGCGATCTCATCCTGCGAGAAGGCGGCCTTTCCGTCGATGCCGGCCGGCAGTTCGTAAAGGCGCGGGAAGTTGACATTCGCGGCACCGCTTTTCAAGGTGCCCGTGATTTCCAGATAGGCCCGGGAATCCACCGCGTCCAGCGGCTTCACCTTCAGCGCGAAACCCCAGAAATGCGCCCGCAGCAACTCGCGCAGCGCCGGCTCGTAATGCAGCTTCGCCATCCGCGAGGCCTTTTGATTCGCGTCGCCGATGTCTTTCACCGTCGCCTCGCCGATTTTCATCAGCGCCAGATTCGCAATGTCAGTCGTGTTCATGGCAAAAGTTATCTTGTTAGATACCGTCCCTCCCCTACCCCGCGAAAACCCGGCGGCGCGGAAACCCTCCCCACGCGCCGCCGGGCCGGATCCAACCGGGGATCAACCCAGTTGTCCGTAAACGATGCGCGCCCAGAGGTAGCGCTCCGCCGTCATCGTGTGGCTGCCGCCGGGCACGAAGCGGACATACGAGTCCTTCTCGACGACCACGCTGTCCGCGGCATCCGCGACGCTGGTGGTTTCCGTCGTCTCGCGGTTGAACGTGACCGCGCCGAAGGCCTGGACAGTGCCACCGTCCAGCGGCACCAGGGACAAGGTGCCGGCGATGTCCCCCGTGCTGTGGGTGGTGGAGAACAGGCAGAGGTTGCGGGCGATCTTCGCGCCCGCGGGGACTTTTCCGAACTGGAGGGTGTCCCCGGTGCCGATCACCGCCGCGTTGGCGAGGGTAATCTTGTCATCCAGGATCCGCAGGTTCGCCGCCGCGGAGGGAGCCGAGGCCCCGTAACCCGCGCCGCGGGTGAGGGAGAGTCCCTGTGCCGTGGCAATTTCCGATAGATATGCGCTCATGAGTATGATGGTTCTTTCTTGGTAAATGTTGTTTTTTCGTCAGATCGTCGTGACCTCTATCAGGCATCCTGTTCGCACTGGACCATGACCACGCGGTCCTCATCCTTGCGGCAGGCGCCCACTTTCAGGCGCGAGTAGATCTGGATGGCCTGCGAGAGGCCGGGCAGGACGTCGAGGTTCGTCTTCACGTCGTACCAGAAGTCCAGGCAGACGCCGGTGCTGATCCAGAGCGGGCACTCGCGGCGGATCTTGCCACCGCCGAGCGAGGTTTTCTTCAGCCTCTCCGTGCGCAGGAAATGGATGCCCATGAAGTAGTCCACCTCGCCGTCGACCAGCGCCTTCACCTTGTTGTAGTCCGCCGAGCCGGTTTTCTCCGCGTCATACAGCAGGTCGTCCAGCTCGTCCTGGGAAACGGCCATGCAGAGCTTGCCACCCAGGTCCTTCTGCTCCTGGCCGTAGACCTCGTTCTTGCCGAAGAGGCTCTTGCCCTTGATCATCTTCGCCAGGGTCAGGCCGGTGTTGCCGACCACGCTGTCCACGCGGAAGGCGATGTCCACCGTCTGGTTGATGTCGGCGGGCTGCATGTCGGACTCCTCGCCCTCCCAGTTGCGGCCGGTGATGCCGTCCAGGAAGATATCGTCCACCTTGCGGGCGGCGGCGGAGTTGTGCTCGATCTGGATCTCGCCCGCCGGTGCCACGCCGCTTTCCAGTTCGTTGGCATCGTCCTCATCGAGGATGGTGGTGAGGCTGGCCTTCCGCGGGAAGACATAGCGGTGGATGATCTTCTGCTCCTCGCCGACGGTGGGAAGCAGGCGTCCGGTGACGTCGGTCATCTCGCGTTTCACGAGCTTGCGGTGGGCCTGCGAGCGGCCGGTGCAGCCTTCTTTCACAACCGCGTAGTTGCGGAAGCGGCTGACGAGCTGCTGCGCCTGGCGCTCGAACCCGTCCTGGAACATGGCCCGGGCGGATTCAGGAATAATCAATGGTGTTGCTGGCATGATTTTGAAATGTTTTTGATGTTAGGAATGCTGGTATCCCGGGATCCGTGCGTGGATCGGTTAGGATTATCGGAATCGTGGAATCGTGTGTGCGGACCAACCGTGGCGCGCGCCGTGATTTCCGAGTGTCCAAGGTCCGCGATGGGTCCGGTTTCCCGTAAATTTCCTTCAACGGGTGTCCGGAGTGTCCATCGCCCTCCAGAGGGTCGGTGCATCAACTGGCTTGGTTATAACCTATCCGCGGGCGCTTTCTCAACCGATGGCGTGTCTGCCAATACTGATAGTTGTAAGACGATCAGGCTGCGGGGGTTGTGGGGGTAGATCGCGTCATCTCACAAATCGCACGAAGCCAGAAGACCACCGGAGCGATACCAACACCGACTGCATCACCTTCGAAATACCAGAAACTTGGCGCTAAAAGAACAGGGCTACCTCAAGGGGATTCCTTGTCAGGCGGGACGAGTCTCCCCTCGGCGATCAATTCATCCCGGATATGGGCAGGCAGCTGTTCCGCCCAGCGAAGGGCGTCTGCCATATCCCGGGTGCTGCGAACCTGGACGAAGTAGCGGAGAGCTTCATCCCGCTCCGGACCGGGAGGACATTTTTCAATCCAGGACGATGCACCATGGGGGTCATCGACGGTCCAGTCAGGGAGAATCTCGGCGATGGATTTCACGACGATGTCGACCGGCATGTTGGCGCGGGTCCAATCGATCCACTTCGCTTCATCACCGCGAAGGAAATCCATCCCGCGGAAGAGATGTGACACTTCCACCGGGCTGAGCTGCTGGGCCTTGATCCACGCGCTGCCCACGGCGAATCCTTCGCCGGATAGAAATCCACCGACGCGTGAGAAAAGCCCGAGGGCCGTCCGGCGTGGCTCCCCATCCGGCATCTTCGCAATGAACTCCTGCAAGGCCCCGACAAATGCCGTGTATTTTTCCAATCTGGCCTCGAAATCAGGGTCAATAAATGAGCCGATGATGCCGAGAGCACGATGGTCATCGGGGCCTGCAGCCTCCTTCGCCATCGTGAAGGCCAAAGGCATGTCGACTTCGGCCGCGCCACGCGCGACCCCGGCCTTCAACTCGTCGCGTTCCCTGTCCTTGAAAGAAGCCGTGTGTTCCCGCAGCCAGTCGAGCGCCTGCCGGGGATCTCTGGATGCCCAGCCTTTCAACGCCAATGCGGCGGCATCGATCGGGGCGTAATTCTCTGCAAACGGATCGTCCGCGGGATGCCAGGTAACCTCAGTGCCGCACCGCAGGACATGCTCCAGAACGAGACGCGGATACCTATCGCCATAAATGCACAACACCTGCCCAAGGATTTGCCCGGGTGCGGTTCCGGATTCCCCGCAAGCTACCTCCACCTCCCGTATGAACCGCGCGAATCCCGCCTCATCCAGAGCGTGAATACGGGTCAGTATCGCGTCATCGCTTTCGGCGAAAGGATCAATATCCCGCCCGGCTCCCATCTTCAACTTGAAGGCATGAAATTCCCTGGCGAGCAGGAGCGGATCCGGACCACGTTCGCGTACCCGGCGCGTGGAGGACCTAACGGGGCCATTTCCCGGGCCAGCGGTGTCCCCAGCGGACCGTGGACTAACCACAAGGTGCCCGCCGGCCGCATCATCCGGAATCCGATCCGTCCCGGACCATTTCCACGCGACCGCAGTGACGATGCCGAGGATGGCGATGCCGGCGGCTGCGAGGAGGAACCGCGACGTGGCATTGGTTTTCATCATGGCGGGGCGATCCGGTTCCACTGCCCTATCATTTCACCATGCCAGCCATTTTCCGGCGAGGGGGGAAAAGGAAGTGGTGGAGAAGGAGCTTCCACGAAGGGCCCGCGCCTGCCTTGATGGAGCCAGGATGAGGTATCTGATTTCACTTTCCGAAGGCCTGGACCTGACCCTCTGCGCGGCGATGATGCTGCTGGTGGGACTGGCTGCCGTGCTGATCGTGCCGGTGAGATTGAGACGGCGGCTGCGGCAGGCGGAACTCGGGGGTATGGAAGGCACCGCGCTGGCAGATGATTGGCGGTTGGGAAAAAGGGAGTGGGTGCTGGTGGGGCTCATCGCCGCCATGTCCATCGCGCTCGGCGGGGCGCAGTGGCTGGACGGGAGGCGGGAGAAATCCGAGACTGTGCTGGTCCGTGCCGTCGAGGAAGGGATCGGCCAGTATTTCAGGGGAACGAGCGAGCCGAGGTACTGGCCCTACCAGGTTGCCAGGACCCGCTTGCGGGCGCTGGGGACCGACAGGAACGCCGAGGAGTTGGCGGGGATGGCGGGGTACAAGGAGCTGGGACCAATCTATCAGCCACCTGCCCTGAAGGCAGCGCTTGATCCGCTGGAGGGGGTCAAGTGGGCAGGTTACTGGACCCTGCCGGTGGTGGCGGCACTGTGGCTGGCGCTGGGGGCTTCCTTCGTGGTCGCGGTGAAGGCGCATGGTGAGGCGCGAGCGGCGGCGTTTGGAGGAAAGGCGGCGGGCATGGGCGCAGGCCGGCAGCGATTCGCACTGTCTACGGGCGGATGCCTTTGGCTGCTGGCGGGAGCCACGGTCGCGTGGGCGGCGGCAATCGAGCACATGCGTTATGGGCCCTGGCAATCCGCAGGTGAGATCTTGCGTATGGCGGCACAGGGAAACGCCAACGACAAATGGAGCGCCTGGAAGATCACCTGGATGAGGGATCTGGCGGATGCAACCGATGCGAAAAACGGGCACCGCGTGATCACCCCGGAGCAGCGGCGGGCTTTTCTGGAGAGAACGGCATCCTTTGATAAAACCCGTGTGGAGGTGGTCTCCCCAGGACCTGGAAAGAGCGGGACAGGACCGTTCGATCCCGCGCTGGCCCCGGTGGAGCTGGCGGTGCAGGGGCTGCTGTATGAGGCAGGTCATGCCGGGAGTTCGACTGGCGAAATGCCGGAAAGCGCACGGAAAGCCGCCATGGATAAGCTGCTGGAAGCACTGGCGGAAACCGGAGTCGCTCCCGGCGCAAAGCTAGTGGACATCCCGGGGAAATGGGATCTGCCATGTGTGATCACGGTGGTCGCCGTATCATTAAAAAAAAAAAATGAGGTGGGGGCGAGCGGGTGTGGTAGCAATGCAGACCGTCGTCACCATTCCGGCTTTGCCAACTCTATCCAGACCTGCTTGGAATCTCCCGCAGTTCCTCCCGCTCCCGCTTTCATGAAAACACTTTTCGCCATCGGCTGTCTTCTCATCCTCTGCACGCTCGCGTGCCACGCGGAAATCCGCGACAAGTTCGTCGGGCCTTGGAGCGTCACCGGAACGAGCACCGCTCCCGGGCACGATCCCGTGAAAATTCGCTATACTTATAGCTTCGACCGCTTCCAGAAGACCGGGCTGACCTATTTCCAAACGGAGTTCATCAAAGGCCGCGGTAGGCTCACCTTGTTGATCAATTGCCGGGACGATGGGGAAATCGAGGGCTTCCAAACCTTCCGCGGGAAGGTGGTCAGCGTCCAGAGCGGCACTTGGAAAATCACCGGGGACACGCTGGAGATCCGCCAGCGGGCAGCGGGAGTCTCCGGGCCCTTCAAGGCGAAGACGAAGTATGCCTTCCTGGGCAAGCGGACCAGCCGCATCACGTCATCCAACAACAATGGCGTGAAGTTCACCGGGACCGCGACGAAGGAGAGGTGATAGGGCTGAAGGCCAAGCACCTGTCTTGCGCTCCCGCATGAATTCCGATTCAGACCGAATGAACATGCGCTACTCCCCATCAATCAACCGCTTTACCCGGCTCACGACACCATGGTCGCCCCTCCGGTAGGCCTCGTGGTCGGGGTGGGAGGAGTCCTTCATGATGCGCTCCGCCTCGTCCCGGCCGAGGGTGAAGTGGCCGCCGGGGGCGACGGCGCCCTTGATGGCGGCCTTGGCGTCCTCGCCTAACAGGCCGACGACCTTGCCGAGGAAGCCGACGATCTCGGGATCGGAAAACAAGCGGGCGT
>CAXTTX010000159.1:0-10615 GCA_964247045.1 uncultured Verrucomicrobiales bacterium
GCGATACTATCTCACCGATCATCGGCTGCGGCTCGTCATCGATATCAACGGGGTTTCCTACGGAGGTCGCCATTTCCCGTGGACCGATGTCCGCGCACTCGGCACGCGGCGCAAGCGGTATCCCCACCAGTTGCTTCTTCTCCGCCGCGGGTGGCTGACACCGGACCGCCCCCTCATCACCGATGACGGAATGACCGAGGATGAATTCTGGTGCCTGATGGAAATTCTCCAGGGAGAAGTTGCCCCCTTGTATCCCCACCTCGATTTCGAGTAGTCACACGTTCAAATCCCACCTCGACTGAATCCGCCGCCCTGCTGGCCAATCCAACCAAGAGACCATGAAACCCCAAGCCGTCAAAACCATGCTCTTCGCCCACGACATGGATCGCGCCGTGGCGTTCTACCGCGACACCATGGGCTTTGATGAATCCTTCACCTCCCCCCACTGGTCGGAACTCCGCTTTGGCGATGCCATCCCCGGCATCCATGGTGGCGGCGACGGGTCGCGCAACCCCACCGGCCTTTCGATCCAATACGAGGACGTGCGGCAGGCATTCTCCTCCGCCCTCGCGACGGGTGCCACCGTAATCCAAGCGCCCGTCCAAAGGGAAGGCGAACCGATCATCCTGTCCTCGATTCTCGATCCCGAAGGCAACGTGATCATGTTGACCCAATATGTCGGATGAAGATCCGGTTGAATCCGGGTCATCCCGCCTTCACGGGACCGAACCATTTGCACCCGGACTATCATCCCCACCCGAAATCCTTGAACCATGTCACACCGCGGCCTTCTCCACCACATGATCATCAATGTTTCAGACGTGAAACGGTCGTCTCCATTTTACACCTCGATGTTCCGCTACTTCGGATACGAACTCGCGGATAGCAGCTACGGCGAGGAATATGGCTATGAGGATTGGAAGAGGTGGGATTTGGACACGCCCCATGAAATCAGCATCTGCCAGGTCCGCGATCCAGAGAAGGGCGTGCCCCACCGGCGCGGCGCTCTGGGCCACCACGATCACATCGCATTCTGTGCGGAAGACAGGGGGGATGTGGATCGCTTTTACCGGGAAGTCCTGCTGCCTCTGGCGGACGAAGGATCCTGCACCATCGAGGATGCACCGTGTGATTGCCCGGAATACAGCGATGGCTATTATGCCACCTTCTTTACCGACCCGGATGGCTTGAAGTATGAATTCGTCCTCAATCCCCAGCACTTGATCAAGAAGGAGCGGAGGCGGGTGGCGAATGCCTGACAGTCCACCGCGCCCGGTCCGTCATGGCCATCTTTTTGAAATCCGGCACCTCCCCGCCAGATCCCCTCTTTCATCCGCGTCCATCCGCTGTTCACCTTCTTCGCCTCCCTGTGGCCTGGATCCAGGCTGGAATCCGGCGAAATCCGTCACCATGTTAGCCCGGTAATGCCAAGACCCGTCACCCCTTTCGTCGGCTGCGACGTTTTCATCACCAACGATGCCGGCCATGTCCCGCTCATTCGCCGTCATGACGACGGCCTCTGGGCCACGCCCGGTGGCTGCCAGGACCTCGGCGAGACCCCGGCCGAATGCGCCTGCCGCGAGTGCCTCGAGGAAACCGGCTTCACCATCCGCCTCGTGAAGCTGCTGGGAGCCTTCAGTTCCGCCCGCTACGAATACGTTCATTACCCTTGGAAGGACAACGAGTTCACCCACCTCCTTTTCCAAGCGGAAATCACCGGCGGCCAACCCTGCCCCTCGGACGAAACCACCGAAGTCGCCTTCTTCGCCCCCGACGCCCTCCCACCCCTTTCCGACGGCCATCAGTCGCGCCTGGAGCACGCCTTCCGCGCTGTGGCAGATCCGTTGCTGCCGCCTTTCTTCGAATAGATTAGGTGCCGATGCACGATCTGAATCCGGATCCTGTGCATAAAATACTGCCTTGTTAAACTCCCGCGAAGCATGGCTACGTATCAGTTTCTCCTACAAACGTCCGGCATCAGGTGTAACTCGGATGGCGAGAACGAAATCCCGGCAATCGGCTTCTACACGAGCCCCCGCGCCCGCGCAAAGAACTCAGCGGAAGCCTACCGCAAAATTATGGCCGCGATGGACGGGGATCAGCAACTCGGTAAAATCATCCAGGGCGCCCACGCCGCCGGATTGAGGCCCAAGACCGAAGCCGAAAAGTTCTACCTGATCCCCTGGTGGAAGGCCCTGCTCCCTTGGCGAAACCCGGGTCTAAATTTCTCCGCCTCGGATGCCGATGATGATTGATTTGTGATTTCCCCCCAAACAACCTCCAACGCCATGGGCATGATTTGTTGCATACACGCCGCCCCCAATGACGCATTGGGGCGCTTCAACGGGAACCCGGATGAGCTCTTCGACTTCTTCGAGGAGTCCGAAGACACCATTGAGTTGGACAAGGCGTGGCATGCGATCCACTTCCTGCTGACGGGTTCTGCGTGCGAAGCGAAATTCCCTCTGGGATTCATCATCGGCGGCGGCGCGGTTATTGAGGATTCGGACTCTAGCTACGAAGCGGCACGCTTTTTCACCAAAAGGGAAGTCTCCGTCATCGCGGATTGCCTCGCCGCAATCCCGAAGGACACCTTGCTGGCGCGCTATGATGGCCAGGCCATGGAAAACGCCGATATCTACCCATCGATCTGGGCGCGTTCTGCGGAACAGGCGGAGAACATCAATTACATCGGAGAGAACTATTCCCCCTTGCAGTCCTATCTTGCGGCCCTCGCGGCTCGCGATGCCGCCATGATCGTGTCGATCCAGTGAAACTTCACCTGCCGGAAGCAGACAATCTCACCCCATGCGCCCTCTCCTCTATTCCATCAACATCACCCTCGATGGCTGCTGCGATCACAACGCGGGATCCACGGACGAAGAGTTGCACCGCCATGCCACCGAAACCCTGAACCGCGCCGATGCCCTGCTGTTCGGCCGGGTGACCTATGAAATGATGGAGACCGCATTCCGGCCACCGGGCCAGATAGGGGGCATGCCCGATTGGATGCTACCCTTTGCCCGCACCATCGACTCAGCCAAAAAATACGTCGTCTCCAGCACCTTGGCCCATGTCGATTGGAACGCGGAGCTAGTCCGCGGGGATTTGAAGGAGGCGGTGCAACAGCTCAAGCAGCAGCCGGGCAAAGGCATCCTCACCGGCGGCGTGAAGCTCCCGCTCGCCCTGGCGGAGTGGGGATTGATCGATGAATACCAGTTCGTGGTGCATCCCAGGCTCGCGGGCCACGGCCCCACCTTGTTCGCGGGCCTATCCAAGCATGTCGACTTGAAGCTGATAGACCGGCTGAAGTTCGCCTCCGGAGCAGTCGCCATGCGGTATGAGCCAAGACGATAGCCGGGGCATTTTCCTTCCATTTTCGCCCGACTTCACCCCAAACTGATCCAATCGCCGAGCAAGTCGCGCCATCATAACCCTACCGGCCGCTCGGTTTCGATGATTTCCTTGATTTCAACCCTCACCCCGTGATCGACGCTCGCCCCGGCTGGTAGGGGTGCATGCGCTTTACGTTTTGCCAGGAAACAGGGTCCATCGCCTTCGAACGGAACCAATCGAGACGCACATACTGACAGAAGGAGTGAATCATGAACAAAACCCAAGCCATGAAAACCATTGTCGTGAACCTTGCGTTCTGGTTTGTCGCGATGCTTTTGCATCCCCTGATCCGGTCGCTTCCCACGGGGTCTGGCGGTCCACCGAAGATCTTTGAGTTTCTCATTCCCGTCTTTTTTATCCTGCTCGCTGGCGGCTCCACCTACCTGCTCAAGGCCGCGATTGGGACACCGAAGGACGACTAAAACAGCAACCGAGGCCGGATAGCGCGGGATCGCCGACGCCGGCCCGGAGACGCCAGCGCCTCAATGCCTTGGAACGCTCTTTGCAACGATACTTGGCGAGGTAAGGAGTTTGCTCCTTGGGAATCCGCATCAGCCGGATGCGCAGTCCCATTCCGCGTTCCTCTGGCCCATCCCGCGAATTCGGATTTTGATAGATCCGGACGAATGACACTGTTTCGGTGAAAGCCATGCGTCCCCACCTCTTATCCTATCTCTTGCTGACACTGGCGCTATCCTTCTTTGCGATCGCCCAGGTCCTCCCGGCCATTTTACCGGACATGGGTGCGTGGAACGCTCCTGACAAAACCGCTGTTGCGGGCGTGGTCATCACGGTCTTGGCATGGCCATTCTACCTGTCGAACGGCGCTCTGCTGCTGGCCCCGTTGCTGGTCTTTTTGTTCAAGCGCTTGAAAATGGCACGACTCGCTTTGGGCATACTAATCGCATTCTATATTTTGACACCGTTCGCAACACTCGCGTTCACGGAAGCAATTCTGGATGTTGCTGCCGGATTCTACTTCTGGGTGGCCAGCTACTGGACGGCTGCCCTTGGGGCTGCATTCGCGTTGCCGCCAAAAGAACAGGCCCGCGAGGCCACGGGTCGCGAACGAATTGCCGCCCCGCCCCACTAAAAAATCCCCTTGCCGTCCGGCGAAAAATAAGAAAACTCCCGTCCCCGTCCGCTTCATCGCGGATTACGCCAACATGTCGGGGCGTAGCGCAGTCTGGTAGCGCGCCTCGTTCGGGACGAGGAGGCCGTGGGTTCGAATCCCGCCGCCCCGACCATTTTCTCAAGCGTTTCCGGCCGCAAACCTCCTTTCTGCGGTCAGCTTTTCCTGGCCTTCAAACCCGGGGCGGCCGGATGAGAACCCTGCCGACGCGCAAGCGAGGCAAATGGTTCGAACGTCCTGCGAGCGCCCGCGAGCCTTCCGATTCACCGGCGTCAGCCGCACCCCACTTGGCCGGAGGCAATCCCGCCGCCCCGACCACTTTGGGGGCCGTTGAAAAATGGAAATTGAGGCCCTCCTACAGACCTTGGCCATCGGCAGGCAATGCGAGCCGCCCCCACCGGACCGTTAAGGATAACGATCCTTGCCTTTCAAGATCGCCCCGCCACCGGATTTTCCCGGATCAGCCGTTTTCCCGCCTCCGTGAACTTCCACCATTTCTCCGGCTCACCGGTTTTCAGGAAATGCTCCACCGCCAGGAAGGTGTGCAGCACGCAGGGATCATGCCGTTTCCCCATCGGCCCGGCCAGCCGGTCATAGGCCGCCAGCGGGGTGGTTTTCGCGAACTCCCCCGGCGTCCCGATCCCGATTGACCGCAGGTCCGCCGCCAAACTCTTCCCGATATTCGGCAGGTCCTCCAGGCGCTCCACCTTCGCCTGCGGGTGAATTTTCATCCCCCATTCTCCCCCGCGAGATACGGTTCCTCAAGCCGGAAAGGCCCGCCGGTTCCAAGAATGCCCGCACCTGCCGCCCCTTTTTAAACGACCGGTCGCAACCGCCCAACCTCACGGAGACGAGGGCGTTTGCGGGCTTATTTGGAAAAAAAGCCAGGCCCGCCATGTCCGCTTCGCTCCCATTCCGCTCCGCCAGTCGCTTCGGCTCCAATTGGCCCACGGATTTAGTGCTTTTCCCCTCCTCCGCCATTCGCCAATCCTCCCTCGTGCCGCGCCGCAGCCCATAAACCGCGGCCCAGCCTTCCCTACCCACCCATGAAACCAACCCTCCTTGTTCTCGCAGCCGGAATGGGCAGCCGATACGGCGGCCTCAAGCAAATGGACCCCATGGGCCCGAACGGAGAAACCGTGCTCGATTACTCCGTGTATGACGCGATCCGCGCCGGCTTCGGCCGCGTGGTGTTCATCATCCGGGAGGATTTTGCCGAGGCTTTCCGCCTCGGCGTGGGTGGCCGCTTCGCCGACCAGATCCAGGTGGACTATGCCTTTCAGAAACTGGATGACCTGCCGGAGGGATTCGAACTGCCGGCCAACCGCGTGAAGCCCTGGGGCACCTCCCATGCCGTGCGCGCCGCCCGCCACCTCGTGAAGGAATCCTTCGCCGTCATCAACGCCGACGATTTCTACGGCGCCGATGCCTACGTCCGCGCCGCGGAGTTCCTCTCCCACCCGCGCTCCGAGCAGGACAAGGCCCACTATGCCATGATCGGCTACCCGCTGGTGAACACCCTCTCCGACCACGGCGATGTGAACCGCGGCATCTGCACGCGCACCGATGCCGACCTGCTCACCGGCGTCGAGGAATACGTCAAGATCCAGCGCGACGAGGACGGTATCGTCCGGGGCAACGCGCTGGACGGCACCCGCCGGGAGGTTTGTGAAAGGTCCCCTGTTTCCATGAACTTCTGGGCCTTCACCCATTGCTTCATGGACCATCTGGACGCCGAGTTCGCCGCCTTCATCGGGGCCAATGGACATCTGGAAAAATCCGAGTGTTACATCCCCACCGTGGTCGATGCCCTCATCCGTTCCGGCAAGGCGGATTGCTCCGTGCTCACCACCACCAGCCACTGGTTCGGCGTTACCTATCCGGACGACAAGCAGCACGTCGTCGCCTCCATCCGCAATCTCATCGAGGCGGGCGACTACCCCTCGGATCTCACGCAAGGCACCGTCCATGCATGACCTCCGCCAGATCTCCGCGCTCTTCGACATGCGCGCGGACTTCGTGGACGCGCGCCTTTTCGGCTCCGGACACATCAATGACACTTACTGCGCGTGGTATGATCAGGCGGGCCTCCGCGTCCGCTACATCCACCAGCGGGTGAACCACCTTGTTTTCAAGGACCCCGTCGCCGTCATGGAAAACGTCGCCCGGGTCACCCGTCATGCGCTGGACCGACTCCTCGCGGAGGAAAATCCCGAGGCCCGCCGCCGCACCCTCACCTGCATCCCTGCCCGCGATGGCAAGCCCTACGCCTTCGACGCGGACGGCAACCTCTGGCGCACTTATCCCTTCATCGAGGGAGCAAAGGGATACGACGAGATTGAAAGCAACGAGCAGGCCTTCCAAGCCGCCAAGGCCTTCGGTTCCTTCCAGAAACTCACCGCAGACCTCACCGGCGAGCGCCTCCACGAAACCATCCCGGACTTCCACCACACGCCGAAACGCTTGGCAGCCTTGGAAGCGGCCATCGCCAGCGACATCGCCGGCCGTGCCGATTCCGTGCAAGCGGAGATCGAATTCGCCCGCGCCCGTGCCGCCGATTGCTCACGCATCACCGATCTCATCGAATCAGGCGTCATTCCCGAGCGTGTCACCCACAACGACACCAAGCTCAACAATGTCCTGCTGGACGAAACCACCGCCGAAGGCATCTGCGTCATCGACCTGGACACCACCATGCCCGGCTCCGCGCTCTATGACTTCGGCGACATGGTCCGCACCGCCGCCCCCACCACCCGCGAGGATGATCCCGATGTCGCCCACATCGGCGTGCGGCTCGATCGTTTCGAGGCCCTCGTCAGCGGCTATCTTTCCACCGCCACCTTTCTCAATGAAGCTGAGCGCGACAACCTCGCCTTCTCCGGCAAGCTCCTCACCCTGGAGTGTGGCATCCGCTTTCTAACGGACCACCTGAACGGCGACACCTATTTCAAGATCAAGCGTCCCGGCCACAACCTCGACCGCTGCCGTAACCAATTCGCCTTCGTCCGCGCCCTTGAGGAAAACATGCTTGGCATGGAAGGCATCGTTTCCCGTCACCACGCCGCCACCCACTCTTCCTAGGCAATTGTCCCGCTTTCTTTTCTCCTCTTTTCTTGTGTCTTACCGTCTTGCGCCCTGCGGCTTTAGCATCCCCCCATCCGGTTGCTGATCACCCGGCATAGCACCCCGAGCCCGAAAGCCGCGCAGCCGGTCCCGGCCGGCCAAGCCACCCAGTGCCTCGCCACCGCCAGCCATTCCCCCGGTGGTACCAGCCCCAGCACGTATTGCACGGCCAGCACCGGGATCATCGCCAGCACGAAGGCCACCAGCACCCGCCCAAGCTCAGCCACGACCTGCGACGTTTTCGGGGAGCTCCCGACCGATGAAAGCACGGGCCGCATGAAGAACACCATCCCGCAGAACTCGATCCACAGCCACTTCACGCTGTTTGTCAGCCACCCCGGCGGGCCGGAATGGATGAAGAACGTCAAACCCAGTCCCACCGCGAGAAACAGACCGGCGCATACCAGGTCTTGCCGCAGCGATGGAGAGACCTTCATGACCGGTCACCATGGACCCTCAGTGATGAATAATCCACTTCGATTCTCGGGAACCCTCCCGGGTCCCCGACATCCCCGCCACCCGGGGCTTGAAACTTCCTTCAACACGGGCGAGAAGTCCGCGCGATGAATTTCGATTTCGACACCTCCATCACCCGCCGCGGCACCGGTTGCATCAAATACGACCGCCGTCCGGAACTCGACCCCTTCTGGGTCGCGGACATGGATTTCGTCTCCGCTCCGGCCATCCTGGATGCCCTCCACCGCCGCGTGGACCATGGCGTTTTCGGCTATGCCCAACCTCACACCGGCCTCAACGAGGCGGTCCTCGACTACCTCCGCGTCCGCCGCGAGGCGGAGGTGCCACTTGAACACGTCATCCACCTTGGCGGCCTCGTCCCGGCACTTTCACTTGCGGCCCGTGCATTTTGCGGTGCCGGCGACTCGGTCATGACCTGCACCCCGGTCTATCCCCCTTTCATCGGTGTCCATCACGATGCCCACGTTTCCCTCATCACCGTCGATCATACCTCGGCCGAGGGTCATTGGGGCTTCGACTGGGAAGCACTGGAAAAAGCAGTCACGCCCCAGACCAAGGTATTCCTGCTGTGCAATCCCCAGAACCCGCTCGGCCGTGTCTTCTCCCCTGAGGAAATCACCCGCCTGGCCGAATTTTGCAAAGAGCACGACCTGATCCTCGTCTCCGATGAAATCCATTGCGACCTGATCTTTGACGAAACCGCAACGCCCCATTTCTCCGCGCTGAACCTCCCGGAAGACCTCCGCCGCCGTTCCATCACCCTGCTCTCACCCAGCAAGACTTGGAACATCGCGGGCCTAGGCTACGCCTTCGCCGTCATTCCGGACGATTCCATCCGCCGGAAATTCGCCGCCTCCCGCGGTCACACGCTCAGCGAGATCAATGCGCTCTCCTACTACGCCGCCGAGGCCGCCTACCGCGACGGTGAGTCTTGGAGGCTGGAGCTCATCAACTATCTCAAGGGCAACCGCGACACGCTGGTCGATTTCATCCACCACCGTTGCCCCGGTCTCTCCGTGCGCGCTGGTGAGGCCACCTACCTCGCGTGGATCGATGCCCGCGGCATGGGCGTCGAGAACCCCGCCGTTCATTTCGAGAAGAACGCCGGTCTCTTTCTATCGGACGGCGCCTACTTCGGCTGGCCCGGCTGGATCCGCTTCAACTTCGGTTGCCCGCGCGCGCGGGTGCTCGAAGGTCTGGAGAAAATCGCGGGAGCCTTATGATCTAGCACCGTCCGCTCCCGTCCATGATGTTCGGCAGAACTGAAAACGCCACTCAAACGCTATTGGCCCTCTTGCAGTGTGGGATCATCATCGGAGGAACCTTGATCACCACGGGCGTTCTGAAACTGCACGGATATCCCGATCCAGAGCAGCAATGGCCGCCGATCTCCGTTTCCACCCGTGAATGGGGATTCCTCCTCCTGGTCATCCCGCTTTTGTGGGCACCGGCCACAATTTTTCTCGAGTGGAACCGCAATTTCCCGAAGCGTGCCACACTTTTCACCGGCCTCGCGATCCTCCTGGCCTTGATGTGGCTCTTCTTCATCGCTGTCTCCGCCCCTTCTTCCGGCGGGTCCAAATAAGGCAGGTTCACATCAAGCCTGGAGCACAGGTGGCAGACACGCGTGCAGTCTCTCCGGAAGACCCGATTTCCGTTAGATCGACCTGAATGCCGCATTGGCCGCGTGCGTCCCCGTGGCAAAGCAACCTTGCATCAGGTAGCCGCCCGTCGGCGCTTCCCAGTCGATCATCTCGCCAGCGACGAAGATACCGGGAAGCTTCTTCAACATCAGGTTCTCATTGATCTCGTTCCAGCACACGCCGCCCGCCGAGGAGATGGCCTCGTCAATCGGGCGCGGTTGGGAAAGCGGGATCACGCAATGTTTCACTTCTTCGGCGAGGGACCTCGCGTCGTTCCAATCCCCGCGAGAGAGAATCACGACAGCGGCCTCCGGCAGTTTCCAGCGCCTGCCTCCTTCAGCTAAAAAATCGCGCCGCACGGATTCCATCTTCGTCACCAGTTGTTCCACGGTGAAGGTCGGCTTGAAGTCGATGGCGATGGCCGGCTGCTCCATCGCGCGGAGAGCCGCGCCAAGCTGATAGATCGTCCCACCCTCCAGGCCGTAGCGGGTGACGAGAAGCTCGCCGACGGCGATTTGCTCCCCCGCCCGCACATGCAGGTTTTTCAGCGGCTGACCTTCCGCCACCGCGAGCACTTCCACGGGCCAATCATGCTCCCAACCACAATTCGCGGGCGCGAGGGCATTGCAGGAGACGCCCAGTCCTTCCAACATCGCAAGCCAACTGCCGTCCGAGCCGGTGTTCGCCCACGAACCTCCACCCAGCGCGAGGATGACGGCATCCGCGGTGGTGCGCTCACCGTTTGAGAATACCAGCCCATGGGGTTTGCCCGGCTCCAGGGAAACCAGCCGGTGATTCATCACGAGACGGACGCCCAGGCCGCGCAGCCGCTCGATCCAGCGGC
>CAXTTX010000160.1:0-1124 GCA_964247045.1 uncultured Verrucomicrobiales bacterium
AAAGGGCTTGCACGGCAGTGAGTTCGGCGGCGGTCTTCCCGACTGCGTTACGCGCGAACAGCGTCGCTGCGGCCTGACCCAGCGCACAGGCTCTGACCTCCTGGCCAAAGGCCGCAACCCGCCCGTCCGGGTCGAAGGCGAGATCCACGATGATTTTGCTGCCACATACCGCCGCGCGGCGCGTGGCGGTCGCGTCGGGTGCAGCCAGCCGGGGAAATTCGCCGGTAGCCGCCGCCAGCCGCAGGATATCGAGCGTATAAAGCGGTTCGCTCATGGCGCGCGCCCCGCCTCGACGGCGCTGACCAATGCCGTGCTGCTCGCACGGAGCAGGTCGTAGGTGCGCGATTTCAGCATCCACTCGGGCCGCGCGGCGTCGCGCCCGTTAATGATGTCATAGACTTGCCCCATCAGCAGAAATGCGAGGGTCGCCGCCAGTAGCCCCTTCAACATGCCAAAGCCCAATCCGAGTACTCGGTCGAACGGCCCGAGCAGCGATCCGCGCGTCGAACGGCCCAACCGGTTACCGACGAGCCGGACCATCAGGAAGGTGAGACCGAAGACTAATGTCACCGCCAGGATCGACGCGCCACCCTCGCTGCCGACCGGTTTCACCAGCATCGCCATCGCCATGCCGTGGAGAAATTTTACCGCGACGATACCGGCAATCCAAGCCGCCAACAGGAACACCTCGACCACGAACCCACGCATCGCGCCGAACCCGCCCGCGACCGCCAGCGACACCAGCACCATCATGTCGAGCGACGTAAATCCGGCTCCCATCAAAACGACTGCTGCAACCGGGTCAGCAACTGACGTGCAGGGCTTGCGGCCGGAAGCTCGTCGTCGAAGCCGGCTTCGAGCCGCGCAACGCGGGTGTGGAGCGCCATGCTGGCATCAACGAAGCGCCGTGCCTCGGCGGGTAAACGCGCGAGCGTCTCCGCATCGCTCTCCACCGCGCCGCCCAACCGCCGCGACGGCTCGCGCGCGCCCGCTGGCGACAATTCACCGACCTCGACTGCGCGCTGGGTCAGCAGCCACGCGATGACGTGCATCAGCCGCGTCGTGACCTTCAGCGATTCGCAACTGAAGAGCACACGGTTCATCGGATCGAGCAGATCGCGCGC
>CAXTTX010000160.1:1134-5368 GCA_964247045.1 uncultured Verrucomicrobiales bacterium
GTCGAAGTACGCGCGGACCTCGTCGGCAAGCAACATTGCCTCGGTGTAGAGGCCGTCGACGAGGCGGTTGGCAAGCATTGCGAATTCCCCATGCCACAGCCGACGCTGCGGTAAAATTGCAATTGAGGGTAAACGGTCTGGCCAGAGGCCGCGTCAGGCGATGATGTCCGGGATCAGCCGCGATTCGAGTACCGAAATCTCGTCGCGCAGGCGCAGCTTGCGCTTTTTAAGGCGCGCGAGGCGGAGCTGGTCGGGAATGCCGGTTGCCTCGTATTGCCGCCAGAGGGTTTGTTCCCAAGGGGGCCGCTCCTCCTTGCCCGGCGCGAGGGCCTTGGTGAAAACGGGAGTTTCGGCGAAGCCCGCCCCCGGCGAGGCGGCGCACCAGAGGCCGGGATAGTGCGTGGCCAGATGCCAGGTGCTGCCACCGCCCATCGAGAAACCCGCCACGGCGATGCGGAGGGGATCCACGGGATATTGGTCCCGCGTGGCGGCGAGGGCTTCCATGACATCGGTCTCACCGGCGAACTTGGTGGCATTGCAAAAGCGTCCGTAGGGAATGACGACCACGGTTCCTTTCGGCAGGATGGGTGGAGGTCCCGCTTCCCTTTCGGCGATGAAGGCCAGCTCGGTCCGCTTCTCGCCACGGCCTAACAGCCAAACCATGAGCGGCGCGGGCTTGGATGGATTCAAATCGGGCGGGACGAACAGGCCATAAGGCTGGATGGAGCCGTCGATTTTCGAATGATAGCCGCGGATGATGTTCCCCTTTGCCTCCAGCCACGGGGTTTTCTTGTCGGCAAGTTGGCTGGCGCGTTCGCGGCCCGCCTCGAGGAGATGTTTCGCGAAGGCGATCTCCTTGGGATTGTAGAAGGTTTTGTCCGCGAGTGACCACGCGACCGCCTTGTGATAGACCTCCACATCTGGGAGCAAGGCGAGGAGCTTCGCATCGCCGGCGAGCTTGTCCTTGAGGGAGGCGATCTGGGCGCGGAGGGCCTCCGTTCCGGTGGTGAGTCCGGCAAGGTCTGCAGCGGGCACCGCGATGCCTGCGGGAGGAATATGAGGAGGCACGGTTTGCCCGGGGGCAGCCGTGGCGAGGACCAATGAACTGGATACGGGTAGAAGGCGCATGGGTCTGAGGGGCCGGCCAGGCCTCTCCTGCTTACTCGCCGGATGTTGGCGGGCTTTCAGCCGGTATCAGGGGGCCAGCGCGTGGAGGCGCAGGAAGCGGCGGGCCGGCGCGGCGACCGTGTCCGTCGGCGAGATGACTTTTACCAGAATGGTGTCTCCGGCGCCGGGGGTTTCCTCGACGGTGCCAGTGCCGTTCCAGGGGGCTGTCCCGGCTTTGGTGGCGAGGTTCGTCCAAGTGACCATGTCGGTGGTTTCCTGGATCACCAGCGACCCGCCCTCGGGGACGTTTCCTTTCCGGGTGAAACCGAGGGAGATCTTTGGAAAGCCGCCCTGCGAGACCATGGCCGCGGCGGGTCTTGGATTCGGGGCCAAGGGATTGAGGCCGAGGATGTATTCCGTGACATTAGGCATACCGTCGCCATCCGGGTCGGCCTTGGCGCCGCTCACGGCGGGATCCGCTTGCTGGCCGGCATTGAACACGGAGGAAAGCCAGGCGGCATAGCCAGCAACCGGATTGGCGAGCGATCCGGTTAGAACCGCGTTGGTGGTGGCCCCGGCGACGATGGCGGAAATGTTGGCGATGCCCGAGGGAACGCTGTTTTCTCCATTGTAGTTGCTGCCCCAGGCGGCTAGCGACCCGTCACTTTTCAGGACGAGATTGTGGTAGGAGCCGCAGGAAATCGCCACGACTCCGGACAAACCCGCAGGCACCGTGGCCTGTCCGACGTAGTTGGACGCCGCATTGTTATTACCGCCCCAGGCGACCAAGGTGCCATCATTCTTGAGCGCGAGCGAATGGAAGATCCCTCCGGCCACCGCCTTGACATTCGTGAGCCCGGCGGGAACCGAACGTTGCAGGTAGTTATTATCGCCCCAGGCCACAACCGAGCCATCGCTTTTGACGGCGAGCGAGTGATAAGCCCCTGCCCCGATCGCCACGACATTGTTCAAGCCCGGAGGCACGACGTTTTGGCTGTAAAAGTCGTCGCCCCACGCGACCACGGTGCCATCGTTTTTCAAGGCGAGTATATGGTTGGCGCCGGCGGCGATGGCGGTTACGCCGGTGAGTCCGGCGGGCACCGTGGTTTGACCATAGCTATTCGATCCCCAGGCCGCGACCGTTCCATCTGCCTTGAGCGCGGCGGAGAAATTGCTGCCAACCACCACCGCGGTGACGTTTGAAAGGCCGGCCGGGATGGTGGCCTGGCCGCTGGAGTCGAGGCCCGTCGCAAAGACGGTTCCATCCATTTTGAGCGTAACGATATGGTTGCGGCCCACCGCAACGCCCTTGATGCGGGTGGTGCCTTCGGGAACGGCCGCCTGACCGGCGGTATTTTCACCGTATGCAAGGATGGTTTTGTCTGCCTTCAGCAGGTAAGTATTGGAGAGACTGGCGGCAGCACCGGAAATGCCCGTTAGACCCGCCGGAATATTCCGCTGCCCGGCGGTGTTGTCTCCCCAAGTGACCACGCTGCCATCGGTCTTGACGGCGACCGCATGCCTCGGGCCGGCAATGATCGAGGCGACTCCCGTGAGGCCGGCGGGCACGGTCATGGAAAAGCTGGCGGCACTTCCCCACAGGACGACCGTGCCGTCGTTTTTCAGGGCCAAGGAAAAACGTTCGCCGGCGGCGATGCCGACCACTCCGGTCAAACCGGCAGGCACCGTAGACTGCCCGTAGGCGTTATAGCCCCATGCCACCACGGTGCCGTCGGCTTTCAGCGCCAGGCAGTGATAGGCTCCGCCCGCGATCTTGGTGACATTGTTGGCGGCCGCCGGAATGGTGAGTTGACCATAGGTGTTGGCGGCTGAACCCCACGTCACCACAGTGCCGTCGTCTTTGCGCGCCATACCGTAATTGTTGCAGGCGGCGATTGCCGTCACTCCGGTGAGACCAGCCGGAACATCAACGCTTCCTCCGGTTCCCCATTTCACAACCGTGCCGTTTGATCTCAAGGCAAGCGAGAAGTTCGTTCCTACGGCGATCGCCGTGGCGGTGGTGAGATTCGAGGGAACCGAGACTTTGCCGAATTGGGAATCTCCCCAAGCCACCACGGTTCCATTCTCCCGCAAGGCGACGGTGTGATCCACTCCGGCCGCGACTTGTTTCACGTCGCCCTTGGCGACATCCTTGAGCGTATATTCGGGAAAAGTCGGAACGGCGATGAGGCGCAGGTCGGCCGCGGCAAGATGGCCGCAGAAAAGCAGGCCGAGAGCGCAGGCCAACAAACGGAAGACGAGAGCAAACTTCGGTAGGGTCATGACTCGGGGGGAGTTATCCTTGGAGCCGGCAAGCGGCACGGAACACGATTTGATTGCGGAAATCTTGAAGGCCGTCAATCAAAGTCTAGGCCTGCAAAATGCACGCTGCTGCCGGGCTTCCAAGGATTTCCCTTTTGCGATCCGGGATGATCCCGCCATGCTTGCTGCCGATCAAATGAACCGCACCGGAAAACTCCATGCCTTGCTTGCCACCTCCCGCGTGGCGAATATCCCGAGCGTGGTGAGCAATGTCTTCGCGGGGGTCATCATCGGCCTGCTGGCCATGGATCCAACCGAGGCGTCTGGTCCGGCTGTAACGGTCATCGCGGGACTCATGCTGACGGGCGTGCTGTTATACGTGGCGGGAAATTTCCTCAATGACTGGATGGACCGCTCGTGGGACCGGCAACACCGTCCGGAGCGGGCGCTGCCAAGGGGCTTGTTCCCTGCCCCGCTCTATCTGGCACTCGCGGTGTCGCTGGTGTTCGCCGGTGCAGGGCTCGCTTTCGCCATCGACAAGACGAGCGGCATGGTGGCGGCGGGTATCGCGTTCTGGATCGTGGTTTACACGGTGATCCACAAGCGCACGGCCTGGGGTGTGATCCCGATGGGCGTGTGCCGCGCGCTGCTGCCGGTGATGGGCTGCGTCGCGTTTTTCCCGTATGTGGACAAGGTGTGGCCGGCCGCGTGCGCCTTGCTGGTATACATCATGGGGCTTTCGCTGGCGGCGCGGTATGAGGCGATGAAGGAGCCGCCGAAGAGTGTGGCGGTGATGTCGCGGGTTCTGCTGTTGGCGACCGCGATTTTTGCGATCCTGCCCTCCCCCACCTACATGGCGGATCAG
>CAXTTX010000160.1:5378-10606 GCA_964247045.1 uncultured Verrucomicrobiales bacterium
GACCGTATTTCCATCCTCGCGGGGGTGGTTCCCTATCTGGTTTGGACGACGCTTTGCCTCCGGATGTGGAACAAACCGGTGCCGTTGCTGGTCTCGCGGCTGCTCGCGGGGATTCCGCTGGTGGACTGGATGGTGCTGCTGCCGGCGGGGATTTACGGCGTGTCCTATTTTCCGGAATCGCTGAAGATTCTCGCCATTTCCTGCATCGTCCTGCCCCCGCTGGCGTGGATTTCGGCCCTGCTGTTGCAAAGACTGGCCCCGGCGACCTGATCCGGACTTGCGGAGGGCGGATTCCCGCGCTCCACTGCCGCCGGATGAGCCGCATTGCCGAGAAACAAGAGACCCTGCTGGAGGAGCTGGCCCTGTTCCAGGATTGGACGGAGCGCTATGAATACGTCATCGGCCTCGGCAAAAAGCTGGCTCCCATGCCGGATGCCTCGAAGGACGCGGAACACCTTATCAAGGGCTGCCAATCCCAGGTCTGGCTGGATGCCACCGAGGAAAACGGCAAGGTCCGCTACACGGCGGATTCCGACTCGCTGATCACCAAGGGCATGATCGCCCTTTTCGTGAATGTGCTGGATGGCGAGACCCCGGACGACATTCTGACAGCGGACATGGGCTTCATCGACAAGACCGGTCTGAAGGAACATCTGGCCCCCACCCGGGCAAATGCCTTGAACTTGATGGCAAACCAGATGAAACAACGTGCACTCGAATTTGCCTCCCGATGATGATCCTTGCTTCCTTACTTGAATTCAACTGGCTGGGCGATGGTGACGCCTGGGGCGCGCTGCTGACCCTGACGCTGCTGGAGATCGTCCTCGGCATCGACAACATCGTTTTCATTTCCATTCTCGTGGACAAGCTGCCCGAGGCGGAGCGCAAGCGGGCGCGACTGCTGGGGCTAGGGCTGGCGATGTTCGCGCGGATCCTGCTGCTGCTTTCCATCAGCTGGATCATGAGCCTCAAAAGCGCGCTGTTCAACATCGCAGTGCATCCGGCGCTGTGGGAAATGATGCCCTCCGCGCGGGAGCACGGCGGCAACCTCGGCATCTCGTGGAAGGACATCATCCTGCTGGGCGGCGGTTTCTTCCTGATCTGGAAGTCCACCAAGGAGATTCACCATAAATTGGAAGGCGAGGAGGAAACCCTCACTGCCGGAGGCAAGGTGAAGTCGAATCTCGGCGCCATCCTGGTGCAGATCGCGATCATCGACATCGTGTTCTCGCTAGATTCGGTGATCACGGCGGTGGGGATGGTGAATGACCCGACGCGGGTCTCGCTGATGATGGTGGCGGTGATGATTTCCATCGGCGTGATGATGGTGGCCTCCGGGGCGATCAGCAGTTTTGTTTCAAGGCATCCTTCGGTGAAGTTGCTGGCCTTGTCCTTCCTGATTCTCATTGGCACGGCGCTGATGGCGGAAGGCGTACACTTCCATATTCCGAAGGGCTTCATTTACTTTGCGATGGCGTTCTCGCTGGCGGTGGAGATGCTGAACTTGAAGCTGCGGGCGAAGAGCGTGAAGCCGGTGGCGTAGGTCGGGTTCTTGGCTCGTAGTGCAGGCCGCATAAATTCCCAACCGTCGACTCACCCTCCCCTCCGATGAAAACGCGATCCACCCTTCCGTGAATCGCCGTGCTCGCAGTCCTGATCGCAAGCTTGTTGAGTTGGAATGACGAATACCAGAAGGCCATTGAAGGAAAGCGGCCGGAGGAACACCTGGAGGAAACCCACAAGCTCAGATACAGGGACTTCGGAGATTGGAGCGGTGACTTGATCATCCACGAGATCGATGAAAGCGGTTGGTCTCCGGCGCGCTTCCAGCTTGCCACCCTCCAACGAATTCGCTTCTATCTTTTATCCGTTTGGCTCGGTCATCGAATATGAATGCGAGATCTTCATGGTTGGCAGGCCTCGTGGTGCTATCTGCCCTGTTGCTCGCCTTCCTGATCTACCGGCCACGGGTCGTGATGACCGTGGAGCCTCCCAGGGACCCCGTCACGCGGGCCCGTTGTCTGGAACGGTGCACGTCCCTGCTGCGGAGCGGCCATCCGGGCCTTTCCGGGGTAAGTATCCATCATGTTGCCGGGACAGATCTGATAAGGATACAAGCCCGTGGCCTCACCCGGTGGGAAGCCCGCGCCCAGATGAACACTGCCACCGCATTTCTGGATGAACAAGCGCGGCAGGCCCACAAAGGGCGCGTGGACAAGAAAATTGAAGAAGCGAGGAAGGCCAGCGAGGGAATGGCACCTCGGCAGCAATATGTAGTGATGGAGATGGTCAATCTTCGCGACGGTATGGGTTTACCAGGAGAATGGATCATCCGCGACGAATCCGTAAGCGGCTGGTAGTTTGCACTAGGTAGGGCCATCGTTGGAAGACCCTCCCGGAAGTGGGCGGACAGGTAATGCGGAACGAATACAGAAGACCGGCACGATGGCGGGGGACAGGAGTGTCCCCCCTCCGTCAGGGCCCTCCAGTCGTGTCAGCCTTTCGGCGTGGATCCGGCGGCGGATCCGGACGGCGGCGCCGTCTATGGATTCACCTCAAATCTGTCAGTCGCTGGCGGCACCAGGCGAGGCCCTCGCTGTATTCCTCGCTTTGGGGGCGGGAGGCGAGGAGGCTTTCCCACAGCGTGACCGCTTCGGTGAATGCCTTCACGGCGTCTTCCTTCTTGCCGGCGAGTTGCAAGGAGTGGCCGAGGTCGCCTAACAGGTAGGCTCCGGAACTCTGGAGCTGTTCGGGACGCGGTCCGGTCGAGGCGGCATCGCTTTCAAGGCGGCCCAGCAGGTCTTTCGCCTTGCCGATGAAAACCACCTCTTCCTCGCGGTTGCCGGCCAGACCGAGCATGCGGCCCTTTTGCCACCAGAGGAGGGCAAGGCGGTAGGAAACCATCGCGTTGCCCGGTGATGACGCGCGCAGGGCTTCGAGCATCCGGCAGCCCTCGTCGTAGGCGGCCATTGCCTCGTTGGATTGGCCCTTGTCACGCTGGATGCCGGCCCGCAGCCCGAGCTGGGAGGCACGGCGTGAGACCGCCTCCACGTTGTCCGGTTGTTCGACCACCAGTTTGTCCAAGAGTTTCATGGCCTCACCGGAAATCGCTTCCGCGCCACTGATGTCGCCGGAGAGGACGGCGGACTCCGCCATGGCGCTGTAGCAACCCGCCAGATCGAGCCGCAGGGAAAAGTCTCCCGGCTTCGCTTTCAGCATCTTCACCAACTCCACGGAGGCCAGCGAACGCACCTCGCGGGCATCGCCCAGGTTGCCCATACCTTCCAGGATCGTGGCGGAGGAGAGGTAACAGGCGGCCAGCTCCGAGCGCAGGATCGCCGCATCCGGCCGCTGTTCCGCGATGCGGTTCAGCGTCTGGGTTGCGCGCATCAGTTGCTCCAGCGCCTTGGTGTCCTCGCCGTGGGCGGAGAGCAATTTCGCCTCGTGGAAATCCAGCACCGCCAGCAATTGGTTCAGGCGGTCCCCGTCGATGTCCGCCTGCGGGACATCCATCAGCGCCTTGCGCGCCGCCACGAAGGAGGGACCCGCGTCCGGATCGGTGGTGGATTGCCGCAGCAGGGCAAGCAGGAGTGAATCCGTCGCCAGGCGGAATTTCAGCTCCGCATCCATCGGCAGGTTCGACCAAGCCTTGAGCGCGTCATCCAGCCCCTTGCTCGCGGCGACCGCATCCCCTCCGGCAATGGCGATCTCCGCCAGTTGCAGGCGTACCCGCGCGTGCTCGTCGCCCAGTTCCGGGACCTCGGCGGTCCTTGTTAGAAAGTCCTGGAAATAGCGTTCCAGCCTTTTCAGGCGGAGTTCGCGGCCATCCAGCGGGGGCAGGCGGCGGTTGCCTTTTTCCATCGCCCAGGAGAACAAGCGGTCACCAATCAGGCGGGAAGATTGCAAACGCGCGAGCGAAAGTTCCCGTTCGTAGGACAGGGCTTGTTGTGCCTCCGCCATCTTCGTTTCCGCGGTTTCCTTCGCCACCACCGCAGCGTCACCGGCGGCCTTCAGGCCCTTCACGTCCGCCACACGGTCTTGCCGCTCCTTGGCCAGGCGGGAATTGGAAAGTTGCCACGAGGCTCCGAGAACCATCGCCGCGCAGGTCGCCGCTCCCGCGAAAAACAAGGTTCGCCTCGCCCAACGGTCCGACCTGCGGCGCTGGTCCATCAACGCCTCGCGCTCGGCATCCATGGCCGCCTTCGCTTCCAGGCCATCGAATCCCGCCGCCACTTCCAACATGGAGGCAGGGCGCTTCCGCGGGTCCAGCGGCAGACAGCGGTCGATCCATTCGCGGAAGCCCGCCTCCAGCGGGTTCTGCGCCTCGTCCGGCCATGTCACCTTGTCATTGGTCTCCAGGTTCCGCGCGATCTTCGCCAGATCCGCCTGGATGCCATCCTTGCGGGTCTGGCCGGATGGCGGGGCGACGAAGTTGAACGTGTCGTGGCAACGCGGGAACTTTCCCGTTAGTATCCGGAACGCGAGCACGCCGAAGGCATACACGTCCCAGCGGTAGCCCTCCTCCTCCAGATACCCGGCGGGCTTGCGGAGCTGTTCCGGCGGCTGATAGAGCACCGCGTCCGTAAAGGTGAATTTCGCGAGGCCGGGCATGTTGCCCATGCTCCAGTCACTCAGGAGGACGCCGCCGTCCTCGTCGAAGAAGACGTTCCCCGGCTTCAGGTTACCGTGGGGCACCCGCCGGCCGTGCATGTTGCCCAGTGCCCTCGCGAGCGATTTCACGAGCTTCCAGGAGTATGCCCCGGGGTGCTCGTTGAGCCACATCTGGAGGCTGCGCGGCACCGGGTCCGTGTCCGGCTCGGTGCCCGCCACCATCGGCGTGATCCAATACGGCCGCTCCGCGGCGAGGTCCCCGGAGAGCACCTGCATCACCCCCGCCGGCCAGCCTCCCGACTCCAGACGGGCGGTCATTTTTTCCAAGAGCGCGGTGGAAACCGACGCCGGGTCGAAAACTTTCAACACCCGGTCCTGCCCGGTCTCGTCCTTTGCCTGGTAGACGCGACCGCACCCGCCGTAGCCGATCAGCTTGCCCGGTTTGATCCCGTCCACCCGAGGAATTTCCATCGCCGCGATTTCTAAAGGACAATCCCCTCCCCGCCAACCCCGAAGGTGCGGGGAGATTCATTTTTGAAACAAATGGAACGGCCCGGCGTATGCTACCTTTGAGTCGATCCATCCCAACCCCAGATCCGCCATGAACCACCGGTGCC
>CAXTTX010000161.1:0-8653 GCA_964247045.1 uncultured Verrucomicrobiales bacterium
CGCACGGTCGCGGAGATCTTGGAATTCTCCAAGGCCTCGCGGGCGGTGATGTTGCCCTTGTAAGTAGGGGATGGAACTTCCATGCCCCACTCCCCGAGAATCCCCTCGCGCCCGCCGACCATGACCGCCCGGTTGTCCATCGGCTCGTCCTCGACGAGGGTAGCGGGAGTCTGGTTGGCACTCAGGCCCGCGGCATAGATGAAGGGGAAGAAGGCAGTACCGAGAGCACGCTTGCCGGAGACGATGAAGTCGTAAGGCACTTGGGCATAGTCCCGGCCGCCAACATGCGCGAGGACCTCGCCGGTGGAGTGGTCGATCATCAGGACTGCTCCTTGCAGGTAATCCGCCTGCGCGCTGCCGGACTTCTGATAGTCCTTGTATTTCTGGCGGGAGTAGCCCGGGCGGGCCTCCGCCTTGGCGAGGGTTTCGCGAAGCGTGTCCTGCGCGGCATTCTGTGCTTCCGCGAGGATGGTGGTGTGGATCCTGAACCTGCCGGACGCGAGGGCGTCCTCGCCGAGGGCGCGGCCGACTTCTTCCGCGATGCGCTCGTAGAGATGGGAGGTGCCGCGGCGCAGGGGTTGCGAATTCAGGACCAACGGGTCCGCTTTGAACCTCGCGAGGTCGGAGCCGGAAATCATCCCCTCCTCCTTCATGCGATCCAGCACGTAGTTGCGGCCGGTCCGGTTGCCCTCCAGGTTGTTCAAGGGCGAGCGCCCGTTCGGATTCTTGATCAGGGTGACGAGCGAGGCGC
Source organism: uncultured Verrucomicrobiales bacterium (assembly GCA_964247045.1). Classification (GTDB taxonomy): domain Bacteria; phylum Verrucomicrobiota; class Verrucomicrobiia; order Verrucomicrobiales; family Akkermansiaceae; genus Luteolibacter. The sequence goes on from CAXTTX010000161.1 coordinate 752, forward strand.
ACTCACCGGCGGAGAGATCCTTCGGTTCCTTGCCGAAATAGCCGAGCGAGGCGGAGCGGATGCCGTAAAAGCCGCTGCCGAAATAGATGCGGTTCAAGTAGAAATAGAGGATCTGGTCCTTCTGGTATTTCTTCTCGATGCGCTGCGCGAGGAAGGCCTCGACCAGCTTGCGCTGGATGGTGGTTTCCTTGCGCTGGATGGCCTCCTGTTTCAGGTTGTAGGCATTCCGCGCGAGCTGCTGGGTGATGGTGCTGGCCCCCTGGCGGTTGCCCTGGAGGTTGTAGAGGACACCCCGCGCGACACCGATATAGTCCACACCATCATGGGTGAGGAACCGCGAATCCTCACCGGCGATAAGCGCGTTCTTGAAAACCTGCGGGACGTCCTCGATCGGGATGACGCTACGGTTCTGGACGAAAATACGGCCGATCTCCTTGCCATTCCGGTCGAGGATGATGCTCGGCTCCTCCAGGTCGTTGATGCGGTCCAGATCGTAGGTGTCCGCCCGGTTGCGATACTCCAGCGTGTAGCGATCAACAAAGATGTAGCCGACACCCCCGAGGATGGCACCCATGAGGATGAGGGCCAGCCAGAAGCCTTTGCGCTTGAAGAACCAGTTCCTACTGGTCTTCTTCCGGTTCGATTTCTGAATTGTCGCCATGCCCGATCCCGATTCATCGCCGCCATTTCCAGCGGCCAAGCGAGAGCAAGGCTATCCGATCCCCCTGCCGCCCGCAACCCCTTCCTTGGCGGGCATCCTGGAGGAAAAAATCCGCCGTGACGGCTCCCTGCCCTTCCCGGAATTCATGGCGGCGGCGCTCTACGATCCAGAGTTGGGATATTACGCGAGTAGCACCCGACAGGTGGGACGCGGTGGGGATTTCTTCACCAGTGTCAGCGTGGGGCCGCTGTTCGGCCGGCTGCTGGCGAGGCGATTTTTGCGGGAATGGGAGAAAAGCGGTTCGCCCGCCCGCTGGCGGATCCTCGAATGCGGTGCCCACGATGGCAAACTGGCCGCGGATGTGCTGGCGGAAATCTCCCGGCTCCGGCCGGACGCGCTGGTGGGACTGGAATACGCGATTGCCGAGCCCCTGCCACTTCTGCGAGAGGCGCAGGCAGCCACCCTGAGCGATTTCAGCGGTCAGGTCCGGGTCGAGGAAAACGTGAGGGAATTCGCCTCGGATCCTTTGCCGGGTATCGTCTTCGGGAACGAGTTGCTGGATGCGCTGCCCTTTCATGTCGTCGAGTGGCGAGATGATCACTGGCACGAATGCCGGGTGGCGCTGAAGGGAGGAAGCGGTGGATTCGCTTGGGATACCAGCGCGGAGGTGACCGACCGGAAGCTGGTCGCGGCACTCGGAGAGTTGGGACAAGATTTTCCGGAAGGCTACCGGACCGAGGTGCGGACCCGCTACCGGGAGTTTCTGGAGCCGCTTCGGGATTGCCTGACGGCGGGACTTTTCATCTGGCCGGACTATGGATTCGCAAGGCCGGAGTATTACCTGCGGGAGCGGAAAACGGGAACCCTGCGGACCTTCTCCGCACACCGGGCCGGGGAAGACCCGCTGGAGCGGCCGGGAGAAGTCGATATCACCGCGCACGTGGACTTCACCGCCGTGGCGGAAGCCGCGATCACGCTCGGCTGCCAGCCGGTGGTTTTCCGGAACCAGGGATCGTGGCTGACGGAAAACGCCCGCGACTGGCTGCTGGAGCAAGAGGCGGATTTCGAACCGGGATTGCTGCGGCAATTCCAGACCCTCGTCCACCCCGCGCATCTCGGCGGCAGCTTCCACGTGCTGGAACTCTCGTGGAACCAAGGGGGCAAAACGACGTCATCCGCGGACTGGCACCGGCTCGCATTGAGGGCTTGCCCCCCGGGCGACCACCGGTAGCTTCTTGCCCAGCAAGCCGGGATGGCGGAATTGGTAGACGCGCCAGATTTAGGTTCTGGTATCGAAAGGTGTGCAGGTTCGAGTCCTGTTCCCGGCACTTTACAAACAAGGGGCACCGCGTCTCACCAAGCCGCGGTGGAGATGACCCGAAGCCGTACGAAGAGGTTCCCGGCAGCGATCGGGAAATCACGGAAGAACAGGCCCGCCCCGCCGCCCTCCTCGGCGGGAACCGCCGGTAGCCATTGGAGAAGATCATCGCTGGTTTCGATCTGGTGAGAGGCACCGGTCGCATCCTTGCGGTAGCTAAACCGCATGACGCCCTCGATCCACGAGGTGGAAGGAAGCGGACTCGCATCGAGGGACCGAGGGTCCGTGCCCTGCGACCACTCGATCAGATTCACTTTCCCGTCGTGGTCGGGGTCATCGCGCGGGCCGGCACCGGGGCCGCCATCCGGCAGAGAGAAGCGGGTATCACGCCAGGACTGGAGAGGGGAGAGATACTCATCCGCGCCGATGTCAACACGACCGCCTGCGATGCGACTCTGGCCGAAGTAGTCCTTCTCTTCGTCGGCAGGAGTGAACGGCAGAGCGGCGCTGTCCCCGGTGTTCTTTGCCGGGGATGTTTCCGTCAAGGCGAAGCCCGCGGCGGGCGTGTCCACCACAGGAGCGGCATTCACGAGATCCAAGGCGCCGGTGATGAGGGTGGAATGGGCATCCGAGGAGGAAGCTGTCTTCCACGCCGCGAAGGTGGATTTGGCAGCGCCGTTCCAGATGAACTCGAAGTCCTTGTCCGCCGCGATCTTGTAGAGGTTCCAGTCGATGGTGCCTGCCTCGAGGGTGCCGGTGGTGTTGTCCTTCAGGATGAACTGGGCGAACTCCGCCGTCGAAACCATCAGGTTCCGGCGGATAGTGACACCAGAGACATGGTTCTGGATGGAGAACTGGCCGCCGCCTTGTTCGACCGTGTCGTTCTGATAGATCGTGTTGTGGGTGAAGCTGGAACCGGTGACACCGCCGTTGTCGGTGCCGGAGCCGCCGATGACAATGCCGCCGACGTGGCAATGGTGGAGGATATTGTTACGGACCGTGACGTTGCTGACGACCTTGCCGGTGTTCTCGCTGCCCACGGAGACGGCATAGTTGCAGTCATAGACATGGTTGCGCTCCAGCAGGATGTCGCGGCCGCCATCCACATAGAGGCCGGGGGCGGAACGTGTATTGTTGTTGCCGCCGGTGGTGAAATTCCCGCCGTAGGCCGGGTTGTATTTCGAGTCGATGCGATAGACGGTGTTGCCGGAGCAAATTCCATTGCGGGCCTGGTCCAAGGACTCGACCGGATTGGTGCCCTCGAAGCCGATGAAGTCGATGCCGATGTTGTTGCAATCATGCACGGTATTGTTCGTCACCTGGAAGTTGGTGACATTGCCATTCAACACCACCGATTCACTGGCGCCCGTCCTGAGACCATAGACCTCGCAGCCATCGATGACGAGGTGATCGATGGGCGTCGCCGCGTTTCCATACGCGGCGATGCCGAAGCCGTTCGCCTCGAAATTGTTCAAGGTGGCGCTGCTCTGCCAGATGTCGTGGACCTTGCAGTTGCGGATCTGGATGCCGTCCCCGCCACCCTCGATATAGATCCCGGCGGGCAGTTGCGCGCGCTGCTGGGTATTGTTGCCGCTGGTTTTGTAACCGGTGATTTCCAGATCCCGCAGGATGATGTGGTCGCTGTTCTGGATCCTGAAAACGGCGCTCAGGCCGTTGGGCGGGGTCATGCCGGACTGGGTGATGACAACGGCGCCCGCGTCCCCGTCGAATTTGCGGAAGGTGATCGGCGTGGCCGCGGTGCCCTGTTTGCCAGAAAGGGTGACCCGCTCGGCGTAGGTGCCCGCGTGGATCAGCACCTGGTCTCCCGGGACCGCGGAAGTGGCCGCCTTCTGGATCGTGCGCCATGGCGACTCAAGAGTGCCCGGATTGGCATCCATGCCGGTGTTTGCGACATGCAGGTCGGCGGCGTGGGCGATGGTGAGCAAGAAAGCAGGGAGCAGGATGAGAGCGTGAGCGGACATTGGATGGATTTGAATCGCTGGTGGAGCCGTGAGTTCGGTGCATTTTGGCGTCAAAAAAGGGGGCATTTTTGTCATTTGGAGACTTTTGGAGATCATTTGACGCATGATTTTGTACGTTTTTGTCAATTTTGGCTCCGGCTCCGGACCCGCGGGGAAATCCCGTGAATCCCTGCAAATTTCTTATGGTTAATTGGTTGCGACTAAAGCGGGGTGGCGGGTGCCGGGAAGCAGAGGGGGCAAATGCAACAAAAGCCAAGTATTTGGGAAAAAATTCAGGGAGTCAGCCTTGAGGACATCAGAAAATGGAAGAGCCGAGACGTGAAGACATATGAGGTAAGAGGAAGAGACCCAAGGCCTGGCCCACCCTAGCAAAGCCGAAACCATTTCTCAACCGCCCGCCCGTCTGCCAATACAGATCGTGGCAAGTGGAAGATGCTCTGTCACTTGTCAGGCGAGGCAGAGCCGCTCCCAACCCTCCAGGCACAAAAAAGCCTCTCCCGCGCGGGCGGGAGAGGCTGCGAAAGGGATGGCCGTGATTTCAGGGAGCGACCACTTCGGAAGCCTTGAGACGGGCAAAGAGTTTGCCGCCCGCCGAAAGCGACTTGGGAATGGTGATGCTGATCGCGTCCGGCCCGTCGGCGTTTTCGGTGAGCGCGATGGTGGCGGAACCGACGGTGGCACTCGCCGTGGGCACGGTGGCATTCGTCCAACCGGACAGGTCGGAACCATACTGGAAGTCGAGGGTGTTGCCAGCTTCCGAGTCATCGCGGCGGTTGAAGTTGAATACAAGATCCGTGGCGTTGGTGGACATCGCGGGCCGGATCGCGGCATCCGGGGCACCGGGGTTGCCGTTGAGGACGAACTCCATCAGGTTGGTGAGGCCGTCGAAGTCGGGATCGGCGGAAGGAAGGCGCTTCGCTTCGGTATCAAGCGCCGGGAAGGTGTTGGCCCAAGTCTGGAAAGGCGTCAGCGCGGGTCCGCTGCCTTGCGAAATGAAGGAGACCTTGCCATTCGTACCAATGGTGACGGTGCCCTCGAAGGAACCGACCCGGAGATCTCCCGCGACCTGGCCAGCGATATTGTTGCGGGCGAGGATGCGATAAAGATCGAGCGCGAACTCGACGGAACCGGCTTCGCCAAATGAACCGAAGGCGCCGGATGTCCCGCGCTGCTGAACGCCGCCGGGGAGGGTGTTGTTGAAGGCATTGTCCTGCACGGTTTCGTCACCCACGGTGATGAACGGATTCTGTTCATCGATCATGGAGGTGCCCGCCGGAGAAATGGCCACCGCGGTGTTATAAGTGGTCTCGAAGATATTATTCTGAACGAACATCGCGGAGGAAGCCGTGTTCATCGCGTTGTTGCCCGCCAGCGTGAGATCCCAGCCGGTGGAATTCGCCTGCCCGACCGTGCCGACACCATCGCGTCCCACGGAAAGATAAAGCGTCCGGTTCGGGTCGCCGTCCTGCAGCGCGGCGCTGGTGTTGGAAGTTCCCCACACACCCGCGAGGCCGGCATAGACTTCCCCGCTGGTCGCCCAATCCGGCCCGAACGCGGTGGAGAGAGTGGCGGAGAGATCCATGAATTCGATCCTGTTCGCGGCACCCGGACCAGCCGCGGTTCCACGGAACAAGGTGGCGGCATTGCCGAGGTTCGCGTAAACCGTGTCGGCATCGCCTATCCGTTGGAAGTAGAGGACAAGGTCGCCGTGGGCGTAGTTCACGTTCTGGGCCAGCGCGGGACCGGCAAGCGCCATCAGGCCGGACAGCAGCAGGAAAGGATGGGTGATTCTCATGGTGGAGTTGTCAGTGGTTGCGGGGATGAGAGCCCGGGCGAGCCGGGAAATTCGCTCAGGAGACCGGACGCTAGGCGGGCACGGGGGGCGGGCAATTCCACCCATGCTACGAAATCGTCACTTTGGCGCGGCGAGATGAGGCAGAAATCGCTATCTGTTAGGTCGTGCCCGTGACGAAATGTTAACACGCGGGTGATAGGCATGCCGCCGCCCCGCGACATCATCCCCCCGACCACGGCGGTCATCTCAACAACCCCTTGGCCCCGGACCCGGGACCACGCCGTGGCAACCAACACACATCAAAAACACGCATCCATGAAAATCAACCTGAACCGAAGCGCCCTCCTCGCGGTGCTTCCGACCCTGCTGGCGGCCGTTCCGGCGAATGCGGCGAACTCGTTCTATGCACCGGGAGACCTGGTCCTCTTCTTCCAGAAGGAAGGCAGCACCAACACCGTCTACGCCAACCTGGGCAACGCGGCGACTCTCTATCGGGGGGCCTCCGCAGGCTCCGCCGATGGCGTGAACCGCATCAATTTCCTCAACATCAACTCCACCTTGACCAGCGCCTTCGGTGCCGGTTGGGCGAGCGACACCGGCCTCTATTCCGGTCTCGCAGGCGTGTGGGGCACCTCCACCACCAGCGCCGCGCTGCAAGACGGCGACCCAAACCGCACGCTTTATGTTTCCGCCTCGCGGAACAGCGTCGGGAATGTCGGTGAGGCCAACTCCACCGGCTGGGACTTCACCATCGCGGGCAATGGCGCGATGACCACCGGCTCGTCGGGGATCACCCAACAGAACAACGTCTTTGAAAACAATTACGACGCGCAGACGACGATCTCGCTGACCGGCGTGTCCGGCATCGATGACCAGAACCCCTTCCAGGCCCCCGGCCTGCAAGGCAACGCGTTCAACAACACCTTCGGCGGGGGAGTGCAGCAGCAGGGGCAAGCCGGCGCATTCGGCACCTTCGGCGAGGCCGGTCAAGTCGAGTTCGCGCTGGACCTCTACCGCATGCTGGCCCGCAACAACGTGGCCGGACAAGTCGGCGGCGAAAACCGCGTGGGCTCGTATGAGGGCACCGTGACGATCGGAACCAATGGCGACATCTCGTTCCTTGCCGTTCCCGAGCCTTCCTCCCTCGCGCTGGCCGGCCTGGCCGCCGGTTCGCTGGTCCTGCGCCGCCGCCGTTCGGCCTGAGCCGAACAAGAATGATCCGACTGATAGAACAAACAACCGACCCCAACCAAATACTCCTATGAAACTCACCAAGTTTATTCCGGGCCTCACGCTCTTCACCTTCGCCGCCATCGCGCAGGCGGACGTGCAAGTGGACATCACCGGTGCCACGGCGTTCCGCACGGCCACCCTGGACGCCATCAAGGCCCGCTACGTCGCCTCGGGCGCCGCCTTCAAGTTCGCGCATGACGCGGGCGCCGGCGCGTTCAACGGTTCCACGCGCGCGATCTTCATCGGCACCTTCCCGGGTGTTACCGGCACGACGACGATCCGCTGCTGCTTCACCGGTTCGGTGGAAGGCATCCGCGCGCTGGTGGGCGTGGCCGACCCGGCGCCGCCAACGTATTACCAGCCTTCGCTGCTGGCGGGGACCACCGCCATCGTCGGTGGCGCGGAGCTTGCCAGCCAAGGCACGACGGGCGCGGCGACGGACCCATCCGAAATCGCGTTTTCCGACGTGACGAAGTCCTCCACGCCGTATGCCTCGTTCAGCCTCCAGCCGTCCTCCCCGGCGGCAGGCGTGGTTGTGTTCACGATGCTGACCAACGAAGGCTCCTCCGTGACCAACGTGACCTCGCAACAGTTCCGCGCGCTGGCTTCCTCCGGCATCCAGCCGCTGAGCCTGTTCACCGGCAATATCGCCGACACGACGAACGTGTTCCTCACCGGCCGCAATGACGGCTCCGGCACGCGCACGACCTACCTTGCGGAAACCGGCTTCGGCATCTCGAACGTGGTGAAGCAATACATCACGGTGGCGTCCAGCGGTACCGCGCTGCAAGCGCTGCAACTCGTCCCCGCCGGTGGCGTGAACGATTCCGACCCGCTCACGGCCGGCGTGCAGCTTCCTCCAAGCTCCGACATCAAGGCCTATGACGACGGTCCGAACACCATCGTCCAATCG
>CAXTTX010000161.1:8663-10587 GCA_964247045.1 uncultured Verrucomicrobiales bacterium
GACAGGCAACGCCTCCACGGTTTGGGGACAAGACATCGGCGGCAACGGCGGCTACAGCAGCGGCAGCACGCTCCGCACGGACATGGGCAAAACCGGCACGAGCGGCGTGACGGTCTTCGACGAGAACGGTGCCGATGCCTTCGGTGAAACCGTCCGCGCCGATCTGGTCACCTTCCTCTCCGTGGCCGACGCGGCCAACGCCCGTGGGAACGGCGCGGTGTTCTGCGCGTTCAACGGCGTGAAGCTGGACGGCATCGCCGCTTCCGGTTCGACGCTGAGCGCCGGCGACAAAGCGAAGGTCACGGAAGGTGTCTACACCGCCTGGGGCTTCGAGAACATGTATCGCCGCAACGACCTCACCTCCGGTGATGCCGTGACCGTTTACAACGGCCTCAAGACCGCGATCCAAGGCACCATCGGCTCCGCGGGTATCCCGCTGGCCGACATGCACGTTGGACGCCCGGTGGACGGCGGCACGGTTGCCCCGTAAGCGGGTTCCGCGTTCGTTTCGTTTGTTTATCAAGCTGGCACCGGGAAGCCGGTGCCAGCTTCTTTCCTTCCTGTTTTCCGATTCATCCTTCCTCTTTCCGAAAGCCATGCGTCGTTATCATTTCGCCTTCCTTTTCGCTGTCTGCCTTGGCATCGCAGCGCTTTTGGCAACCCAGGCCAAGGCCGTGAAATCCCGAGCGACGGAAAGCCCTGTGGCCAGCCGCGGACAAGACCGCGCCATCAGGACAACCCATGGCTCTCCAAGGATGCCCATCCCGGCAGCCGCCAATGAGACGGAATCTCCGGTGCTCCCGCCCGCCCGGACCAAGTCCAAGGCCTCAAAAGCGAGCCATGCGGAGGGTACCATCACTTCCCACTTCTCTCCTTCCCCATCCCCCTCTCACTTCCCTCCCGCACCGGATGCAGAAGTTACCTTCATTTCCCCCGACCCCTCGGCACCGGGAATCCAACTTGCCGAGAACGTCCGGCTGCCGGCGATCCTCATCCCGCCCCAAGATATGACAGGCGGAGCACCGGCCACGAGACCACCTGCCGTCGAGGCCGCCGCACGGGAAATCACCAACCAATACTATCGTGATCTGGGCGAACGCGCTGGGGCAGGTGGCCATGACACAGCGAGTGAAGGACTTCAAGCGGACGTGCCCGCGGTGAGCCGCCCCACCGGTGAAACCGCCGCAGGGGAAATCACCCCGCCATACGATCCAGATGCGGGCAAGGGCCCGGAACCCGGAGGCCCCTATCCAACCGGCGAAGAATTCCCAGCAGGCGCAAGGGTGGATAACGATGGTGCGGAAGAACCCGAAACCATTGTCCTGGAGCCGGGACCGGACACCGATGATCCACGCCGCATGGCCGATGAGGCGTTCCGGGCGGTTTTTGGAGAAGCGGCTTACAACCGTCACGCGATAGATAGCGGCATCGAGGTGAATTTGACGCCGGTTACAGGGGCTGGAAGCAACTGATACGAAATTTCAGAATCAAGGTGACGATTTTTTGAACCACGGATTTCACGGAAGGAAGAGAAATTCCGGTCCGGGGCGGATAGGTCCAGATTCTCCAAAGTCATCTTGGTGTTGCAAGTTGGTATTATACCAAATCACGAAAATAAATGACGATTCATTTAGTCACGGATTTTGAAGAGGGATTTGATACTCACCGCTCAAAGTCTCACTTCATAAAAGTCCGATTATTTTCGAGGTTTTGTATTATACCAAATCGCGCAAATAACGTGACGATTTGTTGACCACTGATTCACTGATTCACTGATTCACTGATTTGAAGATGGATTTTGATGGTTGATGGAACAGGGAACGCCGTCCAAGGAGTCATGTTATTTTTGGGTTCTGGTATTGCTCAAGATGCGGGCAAGTTTTCCCAATGGATGAATCCGTTCTTGCAATCACGCCCACGGGCT
>CAXTTX010000162.1:0-4155 GCA_964247045.1 uncultured Verrucomicrobiales bacterium
AGAAATGTCCAGTTTTTCGGAATTGTCCGGGAGTGGGGAAGGGGGCGTCGGTACCTTTAAAGAGCGGTGAAACGAATGGGTTACGGGTTGTTTGAATGGCGCATTGTCCGAGTTTGGCGGAAATGTGGCCGTACTCGTGTCAGGTGCGGGTGGTGGAGGACCAACCAAGGAGGATTCTGATTCGAGGGTTTCCCGGGCGGTCGCGTCGTCCGAGGACGGGGCTAGGGTGTGGTTCAAGCTTCGGAACGGCGAGCCTACTTCGCCACCTCCGCCGCCGAGGCTATGGAGGTCAGGAAGGCTCCGAAGGCCGGAGACTCCGTTCCCTCCCGGTGAAGAGGGGTCGTATCCGCCGCCATACGGCGGGCCCATGGTGCGGTCACCATCTGGAAATGGAGAGCCGCCGTTCATGAGCGCTGAAAAAATGCTGTCCGGGTTGCCGGTGGGTGAGGGGGATTTGCGGATCGGGGCGATGCCTGAGTTCGGGGGAGGAAGAGGTGGAGGGCTGCCGAAACTGCGAGGGCCGTGCTGGTCGAAGCCGAGCAGGCGGGTGAGCTGACGGAGGGCGCCGAGTTTGTTGACCATCTTGACGCGGCGGGAGCGGTTGCCCTTGGCGTCCTCGCGGGTGAATTCCTCCTGGATGAGATTGTCGCCTTTTTCGACCTCGTCGATGGAGGTGTGGACCGCTTTCCAGAGCCAATCGAGCAGGAGGCGGCGGCTGTAGAACGATTCGCCGGCGAGGCGGGCGCGTTCTACTTCGAGATAGGCGGCGATGGCCGGGGTTTTGAGGAGGCGGGTGGCGATGCGGGAGGCGTTGTCCCGCGAGTAGCCGGCGAGGATGGCGGCGCGGTTGCCGAAGTGGCCTTCGAGATAGAGGTCGGCGAATTTGCGCTGGCGGGGGTTGAGGCCGTCGCCGGGGAGGAGGGAGGTTTCGGTGTCGGAATCGGTTTCGGTGTCGAGGATGGTGGTTTCCATTCGACGGGTATATCAGAAGGAAATGGGTCTCTCAGTACCTGGGAGGCAAAAAAGTGGGAGGTGTGAGAAAAAAGTTTCGAGTGAGCAGAGAAGAGGGGGACTGGGTATGGGGAGGAAGAGTTTAACACGAAAAAGAGGAAAGGGCACGAAGGGGAGATGATGGGGATGGGGTGAAGCGAGACGTATGGCGGGGAGAAGAAGGAAGCGGCATGGAGTTGCAGAAGGTCCTGGTGCCAGAATTGTCACCCGGGAAATGGCGTGCGCGGACATTGGGCGGTTGACGAAAGCGATGATTTCAGGGGGATGATACCGGCGTAGATGGAAGATCCCGGGAATCCTCAAAAGCAAGGCTCCGGATGCTGGATCGCGGTGTGGGTGGTGAGTCCTCTGGTGGCGCTGCTGGTGTATGGCTTCGCGCGCATGGTGCTGTTCATCGACTGGGGGATTCGCGAGGATCTCTCGCCGCGCTACCAGTCAAGTGGGGAACCATCGTGGTCGGCGTGGTGGTCGGACTACCTCAAGGGCTGGTGGGAGCTGCGAGGGGGGCGGTGGGTTGCCATCGCGGGGCTGGCCTTGTTCGTGATTCTGGTGCCGCTTTACACGTGGGCGATAGCGACTGCCCGCCGACGAAGGGCAAGGGAAGAACGGAATTAACCGCAAGGAACGTAGGGATCACAAAGCAGCAGGAAAAGGAGGCAGGGGAATCGCAAGAAGGGGAGAGAAGGGTGCCTATTCGAATTGCCGGATAGGCGGGGAAATGTAGGATAGACAGGTGATAGATCGCCATGAAAGGCCGGGGTTTCTGGTCCTGTTGCGGGAAAACCAGCGGCTGTTTCGGCGGGTGACTGTCGGGCTGGTGTTACTGTGGCTGGTGTCTGTTATTTGCTATCAGGAGTCCCGGCTTTGGATTTATGAGGTATGTATTGGGGCGGGGGCGGTGACGTTTGCCACGAGCGAAAATTTTTCACGTGCCAAGTCGTTCGAATGTGAGGCCCCGCATTTCATCTGGGAGAGGGAGGCGCGGGCGCAGATCGGAGGGGCGGAGAACCTCACGCTGCTGTTGGCGGGGAACGGTTTTTGGAAATGGGGTGACCACTACCATTCCTCGATCCCGATCGGTGGCCTGCTGGGGGCGTGGCTGGCACTGGGGTGTATGGCCGAATTCATGGCGCGGAAGAACCCGGCGGAGACGGGGGAAGGTGCACCTAGAGGGGCACCTTATTCACGGCGGCGGCTGGTGATTCCCGCTTGCGGGGCGGCCTTGCTGGCCGTGGGGATTCCCTGGCTGACGATGCGGGCGAAGGAACAAACCTTTAAAGCCGCCTGTATGCTGAACCACCGGAACATCCAGCAGGTGGTGCGGAGTTATTCGGGGATCAAAGGCCTGCCGATTGGTTCTCCGATTGTCTGGGGCGATATCATCGGGAGCGGGAAGTTCCTGTCGCCGAGGTATGGGATGTGTCCGTGGGGCGAGCCTTATGAATTGAGCGAGGGGATTCCCGGTGTGGGCGTGCTGGCGGCGCGTTGCAGGCATTCCGGGCATGAGAAGGTGATGGAGGGAACGGATACGTCGGACTGGTAGAGGGGTAGGGGAGGGGGAAGATGCGGAGAAGAGAACTGGGGAGGCACGGGGGCAAAATGGCTTGGGCGATCCGAATCTAACACCGTGAATGTTACCATGCGAGCGGCAACCGCCCGCGGGGTCGGATAGGGACATGGAGTAAGTTGTTTGGCGCAATGGCTCGGGAACCTTGTAGGTACAATCAAGAGGACTGACCCCGCCCCTGAGCAGTTTGTGCTGGATCTAATTTCCAAGCTGCCTACCCTCTGTTGGCACCATGAGAAGTTCCTTCTTCTTCGCGATGTTTACATTGGCCCATGTGTCCTTTTCCGGGGCGCAATCCGTGTGGGAACAGGTTACGGGATCAAAACCACCAGTCGACATCCCTGTTCCAACCATTCCCCAGCTGGCAGCTGACCCTATCAAGACTCTCGTCAACCCCACCAGTTACATTAACCAAACCGGGATTCCAACTCAGGGAGACGTCTTCGAATTCGTGATTAAAAATCCCGAGGCGGCCATTGAGCTCACCCAGAACCCTGGAGACTGGCCCTATGTCCCTGTGGCAACCGCGATGATCTCCGCGAGAAACTCCGTTGTCACCCACGGTGGAGCCCCCATCCCAGATAATGTGAAATCCTTTCTCAGAAGGTGGCATTCGGATGAACTTCTCAACAGCATCAGATGGACCACAAATTGGGGGCCATTTCAAAATACGTTTCAAGCCGCGAAAATGGGCTTTAACGAAGACACCGAGGGCATCACAGTCATCAACGCGATCATTTTCCGAAATCCAAACGTCATCACCGACCTCTCTTTGTGGGCCCACGAGGTCTATCATGTCCAACAGTACCATGACATGGGTGTCTTTGGCTTCGCCAAAGCATGGGTGGACAATTCTGGAAATGGCGGGCCTATCGAAGCACCTGCCTATGCGCGCGGGGAGGAAGCGAGGAGGATTCTGTCGTCACTACCGCAAGACGCAGTTGGTTTTTCGCGTCCCAGCCGGAATTTCACAACCGTGGACAAACTCCCCCCACCCTGGGTGAGGTGTATTTTCTTCGCAAACACCACTGAAAACTTCTTCGTGACCATCGATAATCGGATTGTCGTTCTTTCACCCAATTCTCCTCCCGAGTACATCGGCGAGCGCAAGCCGCCCAGATTCCCCCAGTGTGCATGGACGTATCAGACAGCACTCTCTTCTTATGACGTGATGCCGAACGGGCAGATCTGGATTCCCACTGGCCCGAATGGAACCCCACTTCAGGTCGGCTACATCGCGCCTCCTTGAATTTTCCTGGGGAAGAGCACAATCGTGGGCGGACAGGTGGCTGATGGCACCGCACGGCGCCTGCCGCGTGCGAGCCGTTTCCGTCGCGGATAAGCCGAGGGACTACCCTCTTTCTGCTCACTGCTTCCTTTCCGCCAAGGTGGTAACCAGATGCTCCACGTCGAGGTTCACCAGAGGCACGCTGCCCTTGATGAGTTTCCGGGCGACGGGGTCCCAGACGAATTCTGACTCGAGCACGATGCTGTCCACGCGACGGCGGGTCTCCTTCCAGCCGGGGGCGGTGCGGAAGGCGGGATAGGCCGCGAGGCGTCCTTCCTCGACCACGATG
>CAXTTX010000162.1:4165-10575 GCA_964247045.1 uncultured Verrucomicrobiales bacterium
CCACGATGGACACGGTGAGCGGTCGCTGGTCCGTGGGTTGGGCAGCTAGGATGAGTGCGTGGATATTCGCGGCCAGCATCGGCTCCGGCATTTGCGGATGGCCCAGGGTGATCCCGTCGCCATTCTCCGCCCGGGTGACATCGACATACTGGCAGCGGCCGTTGTCCAAGGCCGCATTGGCATCCCTGATGCCATCCGACTTGTAGCGGCTGTAGCACATGGTCGCTGACCACTGGTTGAGGCGCAGCGATTGGTCGGCGGTTTGGCCGTTTCCCCAGACGGGCAAGAGGTAAAAGGTGCCCGGTGATTCATCCCCGCCTAGCGAGTCGAAAAGAATCAACGAGGGCAAGGACGGTGGGGAAGGGGCGGATTTCTTCACGCCCGGAAAGACGACCCAGGGGATGCCACGGCCATCGGTCTCCAAGACCGTGCCGGGGACCTGGGGAGGGGGCGCCGGTGGTTCGCCTTCGTCGGCGCGGGTGACGTAGCTTCGGGAGAACTTCCCTTCGAGGGCTTTGTCGGCGTCGCCCTCGGCGATCACATGGATCTCCAGCGGCCGCTTCGGAGTGCCACCGGCGGTGTGAAGCACGCACCAGAGGGTCGCTGCCAAGACCTGCTCCTTGGTGTAAGGGCTGTAGGCGGGCGCTTGCCAGGACTTCAGGCGGATGACGACCGGCGGTTTTTCCGAGGCGCCCAAGTCCGCGTCCGCCACGGAAATGCCGAAGACGCTGGCCAGGTTCTGGTTCAGCTCCACGCCCCCCTTCCATGGCATGGCGCCTTCCGGACAAGCGCGGGGGTCGCTGATGACGGGGAGGATGCCATAAGCGTAGTTGCAGACCACCCCGACGGCTCCCAGCGGAATGCGCGCCGGATCGGACTTTGCGGCGAGGTTGACGGGTTGTTCGACCGTCATCGTGCCGACGTTGGTCGCACGGGAGGCATTCGCAAAAAGGATGCTGGCCAGAATACCCGCGTAAACAACCCAAGGGGTGATTTTCATGAATTTCAGTTACAGGGACTGAAACTGGATCCAGCGTGGGATCTTTCGGAATTGGTGGGAATATCCGGGGGAAGATTCGGGGGACGGGAGACAATTCTTGCAATGGGCAGGGCCGACCGGACCGGCTGGCTTGGATAAAAGGTCTGTCCCTTTATCGTGCCTTTATCGTGACAAATTTACTGGCATCCTCAAATTATCTTGCGAGGTTTCCCTTGGAAAGAATAGAACTATTTCACTAATGGAATCTGAATTTCCTTCTAGCTCTGATCAAAGCCGCCAAGATTGGAAGGCGCTTGGTATCCAAAAACCTCAGCTTCAAGGTTTAGCAATATTCTTAACACTTATTGATGATGAGGAAGAACATCCGCGATTAACCTACCAAACCGGGGTTAGCTATCAGGATGCCGTAGAAATAGCGGCAAACAGCCGCTATAGAGCTTTTAAATGGCTTCCTCAGGAAGTGGCAGAACGAGTGTTTCAATTAAGAGGGAATTACATTAAAACGAAAGGCTTTAGAAAATGTTTGGGAACTTGCGTAGAAACTTGCGCTAGGCCCGGCTGCTTTTGCATAAATGGAAAATGCACAGGACAATATTGGTAGCCGTAATTTTTCTTGCTCTCGGGACTGCCATCCTGCTGGGGATAGGTCATCTATATCCTGAACCTTTAGGAGCAAACAGAGAAGATTTTTGGAAGACCTCTGCAACGGCTTTGACATTACTTGCTGCAGTCATAACCGGTTGGATTTCATTATCAAACCATTCCAATCAAATTGCGGCCTCCCGGGAAATCGAATCCCTCAAGCCACTTCTTGCTATCGAAATTCCTGGTTTAGTGGCGCTGAATTCAGCGGTAATTAAATACTACGATGTTCTTTCACGCCTTGAAACATCAAATTTTGACCACGGCTTGGCGGAGCAGGCAGAAAAAGCGATGAATGATTCCGCTGGATATCTCTGGTTTATGCCGGAGAAGTATGAAAATGCATGGTATCAATTCCGCCAAAAAGCGCGAACCATTAAAGAGCACTGTGGTCTGCAAATTTCAAAAGGCGATTTTGATCAGCAGGGGTTCTGGAGATCTCCGGCAGGTTGCTATGCTTTGGCGACAGCGATGGCGGACGTCAAAGAAAATACACCGAGGAGGTTATAGGATAAAATGAAGGGCTGCGACTTGATGAGATCATCCCAGCAGGCGCGAGACTACTTTAGCAGCAAAACCTCATCCTATTTAAGAGTAATTTCTTCCTTCGAAATCTCCAAACCCAAGCATTATAGTTTCTAACTCGCTGAAAAACTCGTCGGTATCAGGAGAATCCAAATTCAACGTAAGGCTACTATTATAATCTAAGCCAGCGGCGACAGCCTCCCTACCTTTCTCCATATCTCGGTCAATTAATGCAGGAAGTCCTTCGATCTTTTCGATAAAATCTTGAGTAAATCTTGGACCCGCCAATTGAATATTATTGAACGCTTCATGGAGATCGGCGCTTACAAAGTTTACCGTCCACTCAAGGAGTTGCACATACACGCGGCCTAATCGAATTGCCCCATAAACGATCAACTCAGGACCGGCTGCCGCCTCAGCATCTTCAAACGCCTCTTTCAAGACGGAGTTAATGATCTTGTCTGACGACTCCGACAACCGTATAAGCGTGGCGATCTCACATTGAATCCAATTGGCTATTTCTAGCGGACTATCCAAGCTTCGGCCATTACCCAAACGCAGAGCATACCTGACATCTTTTCGTAAGTCTGATCCAAGGCCTATTTGATGACGAAGAACCGCGCTAAATAAACTAAACTTCCAGCCAGCAGGACGTTCCAGCAAAATACGCAATCCTGCTGCTGGCAGATTAACTAGATCCTTGGACAATTTTGGATCGCTGAGCTTAGCGCGATCATTCAGGGCCTCGGTAAAAAGAAGTGCCCACTGATTTCGTAAGGCGCTGATGATATCTTGCGCACTATTAAAGCCGAAAACCCAATGCCCACGGATGCCTTGGAGTTCTTGGGCAAATTCAAATAATCTTACATCATCGACGATATTTGAAAAATTTCCGTCCTTATTGAGCCGCCAAATAGGCAAGTTGTGAATAATCGACTGAGCTAGAAATACGTATATCGGCACCCCTTTTTCCCGAGCCTCCAGATATTCATGATTTGTAATAGATTTGCCCGAGATGGTCTTTGTTCCATAACGCGCGCCAACCACGAGAACAAAAATATCGGCCCGGTTCTTTACAGCCACCAAACAGTTTTCAACATTGTCGGCTTGGGGATTAACTGGAAAAGCAGAGTTTTCTGAAATCACAGCTTCATAACCTAGTGATTCCACAAAACTTTTTAGATCCAATCTTACTTGGCCCAGATCATAGCATGTGGAACTGATGAATACTGAAGGTGGGTATCCTAAAGGCATCGCAGGGGAGTGGTTTTTATTTAAGCCTATTTACGATTATCTTCCGCAACAACCTCCAAAAATGCCTTCCCATACCTTTGCAGCTTGGCCTCGCCGATGCCGGGGATGAGGAGGGCTTCCTGAGGGGTTTTCGGGAGGTAGCGGGTCATGGCTTCCAGGGTTTTGTTGGGGAAGACGACGTAGGCGGGGACGTTCTCGCGCTTGGCGATGCGGTCGCGGATGTCCTTGAGGATGGAGTAGAGCTGGGGATCGAAGCCGTGGTCCTTGAGGGCGTGGATGGTGCCGGCACCGGGGGCAGCACCGGTGGGGGAGTTCGCATCGGGCCAGAGGAGGCGGGGTTTGACGGTGCCGCGCATGACCTTTTCCCCGAGGGGTGTCAGGGTGAGGAGGGGGAACTCGCCGGGGACGGTGATGACGAGACCGGCGTCGGACAGGGAGCGGAAGAGGGCATTGAGGTAGCCGGTGCCGCGGTCGCGGAGGAGGCCGTAGGTGGTGAGCTGGTCGAGATTGGCGGCGAGGATTTCCTGGGAGCGGCTGCCGGCGAGCATCTGGACGATCTTGCCGCGGCCGAACTTGCCTTCCCAGCCGCCATCGGTGGAGCGGCGGGACATGCGGGCGACGCCGCTGAGGGCTTTTTTCACGATCATCTCCTCCTCGGCGGTGCCGGGGCGGGATTCGCCGGAGGACTCGTCGCGGCAGATGTCGCAGGTGCCGCAGGGGGCGGCATCGTCCTCGCCGAAGTAGCGGAGGATCCACTCCTGGCGGCAGACGCGGGAGTAGGACATCTCGATCATGGCCTTGAGCTTCTCGCGGTCGCGACGGTCCTTTTCCTCGATGGAGGTCTCGTCGAGCTGGAGGTCGCGGGTGAGGATGTCCGGCTTGAGGAGGCGGGTGCCGCGCATGCGTTTTTTCGGCAGGTCGAAGCGCTCGATGTAGCCGCCGCGGGCGAGGGTGGCGAGGGCGGAGCCGACGGACATCGCGTTTTTCACGTCCGCGCCCTCGGCGATTTCATCGAGGGTGCGGTGGACCTCGAAGTCCTGGTCGGCATCGTTGAGGAGGAACTGATAGATGGCGCGGATGGTGGCGGCGGTGGGGTTCGCGCCCTCGATGAAGAACTCCTGGGTGCGGGTGTCCGCGTAGTTGAAGAGGAGTTCGCAGACCGCGGCCTCGCCATCGCGCCCGGCGCGGCCGGCCTCCTGGTAGTAGGCCTCGACACTGCCGGGGACCTCGTAGTGGACGACGAAGCGCACGTCCGAGCGATCAATGCCCATGCCGAAGGCATTGGTGGCGACGGCGACATCGGCCTTTCGCGTGATGAAGATGTTCTGGGCGCTTTCCCGCTCCGAGTCGGACATGCCGCCGTGGTAGGCGATGCATTTCACGCCCCAGCTGGCGAGCGTCTCGGAGACGGCCTCGACTTTCTTGCGGGTCGCGCAGTAGACGATGCCGGTCTTGTTCGCGGCGACGATGGCGCGGATGCGGTCGTCCTTTTGCGCGGCCTTTTCCACGGCGGTGATATTGAGCGAGAGATTCGGCCGGGAAAAGCCGCTGACCTGCTCGAAGGGATCGCGGAGATTGAGCACGGCCATGATGTCCTCGCGGACGATGGGGGTGGCGGTGGCGGTGAGGGCGACGCACTGCGGGCGGCCGATTTTCTCGAGCGACTTGCCCAGGCGGAGGTAGTCCGGCCGGAAATCGTGCCCCCACTGGGAGAGGCAGTGCGCTTCATCGACGGCGAAGAGGGAGATTTCCACGCCGGCGAGGGCATTGAGGAAGGACTCGGCGCGGAAGCGTTCCGGGGCGACGTAGACGAGCTTCCACTTGCCGGCGCGCATGCCATCGAGGCGTTCCTTTTGCTCCGGCCAGGAGAGGGTGGAATTGATGACAGTGGCGGGGATGCCGCGGGCGACGAGGGCGTCGACCTGGTCCTTCATCAGGGCGATGAGGGGGGAGATGACGAGGGTGACGCCGGGGAAGCAGAGGGCGGGGATCTGGAAGCAGAGGGATTTCCCGCCGCCGGTGGGCATGACGACCAGGCCATCGCGCCCGGAGGTGATATTGGTGATGACTTCCTCCTGGCCCTCTAGGAAGCCGTGGAAGCCGAAGTGTTTTTCCAAGGCCTCGTGCGGGGAGAGGATGAGGGTTTTCGCGGCGGCCGGACGGGTGGAGGGCATGGTGGGAAAGCTGGGCAAATGAACAATAATTGAAGGGGGGAGTCAATGAGGAGAGTGCCGAGTGATCAGTAATCAGTGATCAGAGAAGACTTGGGAAGAGGGGGAGAGGAACACCATGGGAACGAAAGCGGACATGGACGGAGCGAAGCGTGGTCAAAAGGCGCGAGGGGGGCACGAAAAAGAGGGGGGTGAGGTAAGGCGAAACGCGGAGGACGCGGAGGAAAGAGGGGATTTAATCGCAGGGAACGCAAGGATCACCGAGGAAGGGAGAGATGGAGAGTAGAGGGATTGGTTGGAAGAGGTTGGGAAAGTGGGCTTTGGAGGGGTGGGGAGTAGGCTTGCGGGGGAGGAAGGGGGAGGGTAATAGGTGGGGATGTGGCGTGATTTATGGCCAGCCGGGTTGGCGGTGGTGTGTTTCGGGGTGGCAGGGGCGTCGCCGACGATTTCCCGGGAGGCTTTTTATGCGGTGCATGTGTTTTGTGAGCTGGGGATTGTGGTGGCGTTTTGGACGGCGGTGATATTCACGGTGCGGTTGTGGCCGAGGAAGGGGAAGAGGGCGGTGAGCTTGGCTTTCGTGGTGAACGGGTTGATGAGCTTGGTTTTGGTGGCAGCGGTGGGGTGGTCGTTTTCCATGCTGGCAGCAGGGAGGTGAGGACGGAGTCTGATGGGAGGATTTTTTCCGCACCGAGAAAGATTTAGATTTCCGTAATAAATGAGGGGTGGTAAGGTGGGCGCGTGGAATTGTTTCGCTGGTTCATTCTCCCCGTGGTTTTGGTTTTCGGATGCGTGCAGTGCAGGCCGATGGGGCCGCCGCC
>CAXTTX010000163.1:0-10574 GCA_964247045.1 uncultured Verrucomicrobiales bacterium
AGCACGAAGGTGACCAACACCAGCCAGTTGAGCGTGGGCCAGCAGTTGAACGATCTGGAGAACGCCCGCCAGCGTGGCATCATCACGGACAAGGAATACGCCAAGCTGAGGAAGGCGATCATCAAGAACAACGACTAGCAGCGGGACCCGTTCCGGAGGGTGCTGCCCGGATGTGTTTCCTGAAGACCACCGAGCACTCCCATGGAAACCCCGGAACCCCACGAGCCAAAACTCCCGCCCCCGTTTCCTCCGCAACTGCCGTCGCCGCATGTCCCCAAGGACCCCCTGCCGTTCCGGAACTCACGGCACCGCCGCATCTCGGCGATCGTCAGTATTTTCATCATCCTGATCTACGCGGGCTTCTTCCGCTGGGCCTTCGCGACACCGGCGATGTTCAAGTCCGGAGGCGTGGTTTCCCTCTCGTTCATCTGGAGCGTCCCTTTCGCCTGCGGATTCCTCAGCGTGGCGATCGGCCGGTGGGCGGGGAGTGACAACTGGATCCTTCATTCCATCGCCCTACCGGTCGGGGCGCTCATCCTCGGGCTGGTCATCAGCGTCGTTCTGAAGTTCGAGGCCGTCATTTGCGTGATCATGGCGTCACCGATCCTGGTGGTTGCCGCGGTCATCGGCGGGTTCCTCGGCCATTTTGTCTTGCCGAGAAACTCCGCTGACAAGCGCCTGCAGGTCACCTTCGCGGTGTTCCTGCCTTTTCTCTGCGCGTATGCGGAAAGCATGCTCCACTGGCCGACCGAGACGAAAGCGATCGGGAACACCATCGACATCCAGGCCCCGCCGGAGGTGATCTGGCCGGAGATCGCGAGCGTGCGCGAAATCCCCCGTAAGCAGATCCGGGACCGGTGGATCTATCAGGTGGGTTTCCCCAAGCCCATTGCCGCCACGCTCGACCGGGAAGGCGTGGGCGGAATCCGGACGGCCACCTTCGAGCGGGATGTCTCTTTCCACGAGACGATCACGGAATGGGACAAGCCCCATCGCCTCTCGTTCAGCATCCACGCGGATCCTGATTTCATCCCTCACACGGCCTTTGACCAGCACATCATCGTCGGCGGCCGGTTTTATGACGTGCTGGATGGAATCTATGAAATCGAACCTCTGCCGTCCGGAGGTTGCCGGCTTCACCTGACCAGCCACCACCGCCTGAGCACCCGGTTCAACTCGTACGCCGGCTGGTGGAGTGTAAAGGTGATGGACCAGATCCAGGGATCGATCTTGGAAGTGATCAAACAACGCGCGGAGGAAGCGGCGAAATAGCGCCGGCACCGGCGGAAGCAATGTCATCCAGCAACGTATGATCCGCTTTCTCCTCAGACGGTTTCCAGCCGCCTCCGCCCTGCTCGCCTTCCGCGCGCATGGTGAACCGGTGCCGCAGCCGCCGTTTACCAAAGGAGGTTTCTCCATCTGCGTGCAGTGCTGGTCGCTGAAGGAGTTTTCCGTGTTCGAGGCGCTCGCGATGATCGCTGCTGCGGGTGCGGGAGGTGTGGAATTCTATCCGGGACAACGGCTGGGAGGGAAATTTGGCAACTCCCCCTTCGGTCCGGGAATGGGCAGCGAACAAATCGAAGCGGTGAAGGGCGCTCTTCAAAAGCACCACCTCGCGGCCATCAATCTGGGCGTCCTGGACGTGCCGCGGGATGAGGCCAAGGCCCGCGTCTTTTTCGACTTCGCCAGACGCTTGGGACTCAACGGCATCACCACGGAGTCCATTGGATCCATCGACGTGTTGGAGAGGCTCGCCGCTGAATACGACATCAAGGTGTGCTTTCACAACCATCCCCGTCCCACCGGGCTATGGCATCCGGACACGATCTGGCAGGCCTTGCAAGGGCGGCATGAAAACCTCGGTTATTGCGCGGATATCGGTCACTGGGCCGCTTCGGGTCTCGATCCATTGGAAGTGGTGCGGAAGATCGCGCCACGTGTCCACGCCTTTCACATGAAGGATCGCACCTCGCTGGAAGAACCTTCCCGCGACCAACCCCTGGGGACCGGCATCATCGACATTCCCGGCATTCTGGAGGAGGTCAGGAAGCACAGCTTCACGGGAAACGTCACCGTCGAATACGAATACAACTGGGAGACCAACCTGCCGGAGATCGCCCAATGCATTGGCTATCTCCGGGCCCTGTCCGAAAGGTCGGCCCCAGAGGCTTGAGCTTCCCAGAGCGGCCTCAGGTCTTCTCCCACATCCGCGTCCTCAAGGCTTCCGCCGCGGCGCGTGCCTCGGCCTCTTTCTTGCTCTTGCCCTTGCCCATGGCGAGGATCTTGCCCTGCCAGGAAACCTCGGACTGGAACACCCGGCGGTGGTCCGGGCCACTCTCGCCGACGACGCGATAGGACGGCGCCTGCGGGTGGATGGCTTGCAGGCATTCCTGGAGTTCCCCCTTGGGGTTCCTTTCCTCCGGGCTGGATACCATGTTGCCAATTTCGGATTCGAACAGGCGCAGCACCAGTTCCCGCGCCGGCACCGGACCGGCATCCAGATAGACCGCCCCGATGAGCGACTCGAAGGCATCCGCGAGCGTGGAAAGACGGCGGCGGCCCCCGGTGGCTTCCTCACCCTTGCCCAGCATCACGTAGTCGCCCAGATGGATCGCCATGGCGAAGCGGGCAAGCGCGCGACGGGAAACCACCCGCGAGCGCAGCTTGGTAAGGCGTCCCTCGGTGAAGTCCGGGAACATCTTGAAGAGCTCTTCGGTGACGATGAGCTGGAGCACCGCGTCGCCCAGGAATTCCATCCGCTGGTTGTCGAAATGCGGCTTCTGGGACTCGTAAGCGAGGCTGGGGTGGGTCAGGGCCTCCGCCAACAGCAGCGAATTGCGAAATTTATAATGGATCCGGCTCTCAAGCGGCTGCATTCAGTCGTTCTACTTAGGTTCCTCCCTCCCCTTCCGGATCAATACGCGGATCCCGATGGGAAAGATGGGGTGATCGACGGGACTCGAACCCGCGACAACCGGAATCACAATCCGGGGCTCTACCAACTGAGCTACGACCACCATTTATATAGGCGGGCGGCAGGGTTAAGCCATGGCCACGGGTTTGGAAAGGGAAAAATCAAACGTGTGTGCGTTCCTCCGCCTTTTCGGCCGCGGGTTCCAGCCGCCGGGAGCCAATCTGGACTTGGCATGCCGGTTCCGCGAGGCATTCTCCGGGTTCCCACCGACCCGAAATCGCCAGCCCGGTCGCGAAACGAGTGCCCCTCAGGACCCTTTCCATCCATGTCGCCCGAACAACAACTTGCCCAACTCACCGCCGGCACCGCCAAGGTCCTTTCCGAAAAGGAACTGCTGGAAAAGCTCCGGCTCGGCCGTCCGCTGCGCATCAAGCTCGGCGTGGACCCCACCGCCCCGGACATCCACCTCGGGCACACGGTGGCCTTGGAAAAACTGCGGCAGTTCCAATTGCTGGGCCACCAGGCGGTGCTGCTCATCGGCGACTTCACAGCCACCATCGGCGACCCTTCCGGACGTTCCGCGACCCGTCCTCCCCTCACCCGCGACGAAGTGCTGGTGAATGCGGCCACCTACACCGACCAAGCCTTCAAAATTCTCGACAAGTCGAAGACCGAGATCGTCTACAACGGCGACTGGTTCCGCAAGATGACCTACGAGGAAATCCTCCGCCTGAACTCCCGCGTGACGCTCCAGCAGATGCTCCAGCGCGAGGACTTCCGCAACCGCCTCGACGCCGGGCAGGAAGTTCGCCTGCACGAGTTGCAGTACCCCATCATGCAGGGCTGGGACTCGGTGGAGATCCGCGCCGACGTGGAAATCGGCGGCACCGACCAGTTGTTCAACATCCTTGTCGGCCGCGATCTGCAGAAGGAGGAAGGCCAGCCGCAGCAGGTGGTCATGGTCATGCCGCTGCTGGAAGGTCTCGATGGCGTCCGCAAGATGTCCAAGTCCTACGGCAACTACGTCGGCGTCAACGATGCCCCGCAGGAAATGTTCGGCAAGCTCATGAGCGTGTCCGACGAGCTGATGGATCGCTATTACCTCCTCCTGTTAGGCGAGGCCCGCGATCCTTCCGGCCACCCGATGGATGCCAAGAAGTCCCTCGCGGAAAAAATCACCTCCCGTTACCATGGCGGGGAAGCAGGCACCTCGGCGCGCACTGAATGGGACACACGCTTTTCAAAGAAAGACCTCGCGTCAGCCGATTTGCCGGAACTCGCTCTCGCGGACTTTCCGGCGGAAGCCACCGTGCTCGCGATCACCGCGCACGCGTTCAAGGCGGCCTTTGGCCTGGAAAAATCCAACGGCGAGTTGCGGAAGCAGTTCATCACTTCCGGTTCGGTTCAATTGAACGGGGAGAAGCTCATTGATCCGCAGGCAATCGTCGCGGCCAGAGCCGGGGACGTGCTGAAGCTCTCGAAGAAGCACGCGGTGAGGTTTGTTTGAAGCGATCCTGCCAGCTACTCCACGAGGTCCGGACAAGGTTTCTCCCCGGTGGCATAGGGCTTGATAACCGCCTGCAACGTCGCAACCAAGATGGTCCCGTTTTCATCCTGATCGATCTTCCCAATCTCAGGAAAGCCCATGCGAAGGAACCTCATGACCTCACAATTAGTGCTGATCTTCACTCCTGCCTCCGCGACACAGGTCATTGAAAACACCAGCGACAACAGTACGTCGCGATCATAAACCGTGGGTCCCGACTCGTCGTCCTTGGACGCAATCCTCACCTGCTCCACCCAACCGGCCGTTCCGATCTTCCCGTCTTCCAGTAAGGCTTCCGGCAGACGTATCCGGAGATTGCTTTCCGGCTTTTTGGCGGTCTTGCCATCTTCCGGAGTCTCCGGGAGCCACAGGCTCCAGGTGACCACCCGGCCGTCTTCAAACCTGACGTCAAAGCCACCCGGCCTCGCCGCGGGATTCTTCCGCCTCTCTGCGGCAAGTTGATAACTCATCCGGATCACCAGCCCCTGTTTGTTGATGCCTCTAAAGCTGGTCTTTCCAAATACCCGCTCCACCTCTTCGAGTGACATCCCTTTTTTCAATCGTCGGTCGAGTTCCTCCGCACCCGGCACCTCATCCAGCAAGAACCAACCGTGCTGCTCACGCTCTGCCTTCAGGGCTTTGTATTCCCCATCCGTGACCTTGGCGGACCCTTGCCCCGCGGGATTGCCTGCCACACTCATCTCCTCCCGGGCCATCCGGTCCTTTATAAGCGATGCGATCTCCTCCGGCGTCTTTCCCTCGAGTTGCCAGCAAAACAGATCCATTTCCTCCTTTGTTAAGCCGCTGACGGAAAAGCTCGCGTCGAGCCGGGCTTGGACAACCGGCGCGGAGATAAGCTTGCCGTTTATGAAAATCGCGAGCCGGTCGAATCCCAAGATCATGCTCCCTGTCGCGGCACCCAACCTCGCGGCACCCTCGGGTTTCAGGATGAAACCCAAGCCATTTCCCCCGGGGTCCTTGAAGACGCTCTGGACATCAGCCTCGGTGATGATTGCTCCCTTTGCGACCTTGAGAACTTCCAACTCCCCGCCGTTTTCCAACCGGCATTCCTCGATCACGACTTTCCCCTCGGGATTTATCCGGCTGAGGCGGAGGGTGGCAGACCAAGCGGGTCTACTCACAAGCAAGAGCAGCAGAACGGCCCGGCATGCGTTATGATAAGGGAACGAAATCACTGTTGATTCGTATCTGTTTCAGAACAGGCGACAAGTTGCGAAGCCCGATGCCGCTTCTCCAGCCACATGCTGCAAAAGAGTCTCAATAAGAATTGTTAGCAGCGACTTTTCCTCTAAAAATCGTTTGCAATCCGCGCTCTTATTGAGACTGTGTGGGAGCAGTTGTTGAACCTGCCACCCGTTATGAACAATACGATCACCACTACCCGCGCCTGTGAAATGTGCGCCTACTGGAATGCCCTCGAAGACAGCCACGGCGAATGCCGTCGCCACGCGCCGCAGACCATCGCTTTCGAAGTCGATGAGGAAGTGAAATTCGAGTCCATGTTCCCGATCACCGCAGGCGATGACTGGTGCGGGGACTTCGCGCCCGCCCCGTAAGTGGCTTGCTCCGGGACAGGCCCCTCGTCGTCTGGCGATCAGGGGCTTGTTTGTAGAAAACCCGTTGCAGGCCGGGTCATCCGGGCATGAGGATTCCGTCCGATTTTTCCAAATCCGGGAGCAGATTCAATTTTTCCCGAATTTTGAATTGAGACTGAGTCCCATTTAGGCTCCCTTTCCGGCGTGCAGCCGTCTTACGAAGAGATCGACAGCCTCCTCCGCCCCTTGGCCTCGGCCCTCTCGGAGCAGGCGGATGCGATTCTGGACCTCCGTGAACTCCTTGCCCGCCAAGGACATCCCGGAAAATGCGTGCGCTGCTTCTTCCGCCTTTTCGAGGCCGCCGGGGAGCACGCAAAGCCAAGCCTCGCCCCGCTGATCGCTTGGTTGGAGCAGAACGTCGAAAT
Organism: uncultured Verrucomicrobiales bacterium; assembly: GCA_964247045.1. Classification (GTDB taxonomy): domain Bacteria; phylum Verrucomicrobiota; class Verrucomicrobiia; order Verrucomicrobiales; family Akkermansiaceae; genus Luteolibacter. Next base: position 6,442 of record CAXTTX010000163.1, read on the forward strand.
CGCCGTCTGCAGTGGCGATCAGGATTTGGAAACCCTTCCTTTCGCCGTTTCCCGTGGCGAGGATCTGGAGGCTTTCTGCCTGCGCTCCATCGAGCATGTCCGCATGGACCGCGGCTACCGTGCCAACCCTCTGCGACTCGCTTTCCGTTACAAGGTCGCAGCTTGATTTGCCTGCACCGGACTAGATGGGCTCAAGTTTCGAAACTCTCCGAGGCATTCCGAAAGAGAAAACAGCCGCGAACGACCTGGGAGAATAAAACAGGGGTCAGGACAAGCGCCCCAGTTCGCGAGCCACCAGCATCAGCGTCTCCCGCACACCGGGGGCGAATCCCCCGTCCGTCTGCACGGCAAGCAGCACCTGACCCTCGCGGATAAACTCCAGAGGCACGGAACCCGCATAGAGCTTCAGGGCACCGCTGCCAAACCCGAGATTCGGCAGCAGATTCTTGAGCGCTTCGATGGTGCTCATGTCCTGTTGATTCACCCGGGCGATGTTCTTCATACCCGGCAGGGAACGCGAACGCTGGAGGATCTCCTCCGTGGTCATTTCGCGATCCACGCCGAAGATTGCGCGGAGTTCCAATTGGCGGATTGAAAAGGAATCCGAATTGGATTCGTCGAACCCGGTGTCCACCTTGCTTGCTGGAGCAGGTGCGGAGGCGGGAGCTTGTGTGGCAGCAGGGGCCGCCTGTTGAACGGGGGCGGGCTGGGCCGGCTGGGCGAAAACCGCCGGAATCTGGCGGGCTGGAGCCGCAGGTTGCTGTTGCTGCGGAGGCGGAGCAGGCACGAAAGCCGCGGGAGCAGGTTGCTGCGCGAAAGCAGGTGGAGCGGATGCCGGAACCGGTGGCGCCGGGGCATCCTGCCAAGCGGTATTGCCAAACGCGGCGATCGCCGCTTGGGTGGCAGGAGAAGGCCCGCGAGGGGGCTCCGCGGAAAAGGGAGAGGCAGCCATGGGCTGAACCGCGGCAGCCGCGAAAGGCGAGTTCACAGGTGCCGAGAGCGGCGGGGCGACCTCAAAGGGTGAAGCCGCCTTGACCGGGGCTTCGAAACCGAATCCCTCCGCAGGCTCGGCAACTTGGAAAGGGGAATCCGCTTTGCGCCGGTCCGGCACTTTCGCCGGGCGGCCGGGCTCCACTTGCCTCGCATCCGCAGCATCATCCACCACCATGAAGGGCGATTCCTGGCGCGCCACGGCCGCGAACGGACTATTGACGGGCGGCACTTCCGAAGGCTCCTGGACCACCGCGAAAGGCGAATCCTTGGCAGAGGCGGGCTGGTTGGGAAAAGTTTCGAAAATTCCGCGGTTCGTGCTCATGGCAATATGGGAAATAGGGGGTGGGTGGCTATCCGGGAGCCGCCATGCATCACCACACGAATGGAAAACTTAATCAAGGCGGAAAGTCGGGCTTTCCCGCAATTTCTTCAGTCTTCCCGGCCTTCACCTAACAACTTCTTCAGCCGGTTCTTCATCGAAACCTTCGCCACCGCCGGCAACCGGTCCACAAACAGGACACCGTTGAGGTGATCGATCTCATGCTGCAGAGCCCTGGCCAGCAAGCCGTCGGTTTCCACCACCATCACCGAGCCGTCGAGTTGCGGCAGCGTCGCCTTCACCTCTTCCGGCCGACGCACTTCGGCACGGATGCCGCGGATGCTCAGGCAGCCCTCCATGCCAAACTCCTTCTCCTGCCCGAACTCCAATTCCGGGTTGATGAAAACCAGCGGCATGATGGAAAGCAAATCCGTGTCCTCCCCGTTCACTTTCAGGAACGAGATGCATTCCGGATCATGCGAGACATCGATGACCGCCAGACGGAGGTCCACGCCCACCTGCGGGGCGGCGAGACCCACGCCATTCGCATCCACCATCGTGTCTAACATATCGGCCACAAGCTGGATGATTTCCTCATTCACCTCGGTGACAGGACGGCAGCGCAGACGGAGGACGGGATGGCCGTATTGGACGATTTCGCGAATCATGGATTGGGCAGCAACCTCTAGCGGAGCATTCCAAAAAGGTCAACCAACAGCACCTAGCCACGGCTTGCCCGCGGGTTTTTCCCACAAACGGCGCGGCCCGCGCGCTGCCACAAAATAATCCACGGAACTGAATAATCGGAGCGGCTCTTCGTCGAAGATGGCACAACCCGAAATTCACAAGATCATGAAAACCATTATCGCCGCCCTTGGATTCATCGCCCTCGCCCTCGTGGGAACCGCACCAAAAGCGGAGGCCCGCGGTTACCGCAGCACGGTCTACATCAGCGGCTACCACTGCGGCGCCCCCATCTACAAGGAACGCTACTTCATCGGCTACGACCGCTGCGGCCGCCCCGTCTGGGGAACTCGAATTGTCCGCACCAGCTATCGCCCGGTGGTCCGCACCCGCTACGTGGCTCCCTGCCCGCCGCCAGTCCGCTACCGCGCGCCGTATTACGGCAATGGAGTCGTCATCCAAGCCTCCTTCCGCCGCTGATTCATCGTGGGGCTTTTTACCGGATTGCACCGCCTTTCTACGGGGCTGCCCAGCCACCTGCCGCCAAATGTAAATCCGGGGGTTGACACCCGCCTCCATACGCCGTAATCACTCGCCCCCGCGCCATGCAAATGGCGGAGTAGCCAAGTGGTAAGGCAATGGTTTGCAAAACCGTCATTCGAGGGTTCGATTCCCTCCTCCGCCTCCATTGATTTCCGTTGTCCCCCTGCGGGAGCGGCGTGAGTCACCGGCCTGTTGCACCTCACTGGAAGCAAATTCCGGCCGTCGCGGCGTTTCCCTTGAAAAGGAAGCGGAAGGATGTGGACTGCGGTCAAAACATGGCCGATGCTCCGCTGAACACCTCCCACCCCATGGAGAAACCTATCCTCTATATCAAGCGCGGTTGTCCCTGGTGCGACGAGGTCGTCGAATACCTGGACAAGAAAGGCATCGAAGTTGAAACCAAGGTCGTTTCGAGCGACCGCGAGGCCATGCAGGAAATGGTCGCGCTCTCTGGGCAAGCGAAGGCCCCCACCATGGATTGGCACGGCCAAGTGCTTGCCGACTTTGGGGTGGAAGAACTGATTCCCTTCCTGAAGAAACAAGGTATTGGCAACTGATTCCACACCGCCATGCAACGCTCGTTCCCTCTCCTCGCCGCCTGTCTGTTGTTCGCCTCCTGTGACAAGGCGGAGAAATCCGGTGCTTCGTCCGCGGATCCTCGATCTCCGGTTCGGAGCGGCTCTTCCCGTTCGGACTCAGGAGACTTGGAACAAACGCGGGAAGCCCGTGAGATCCGCCGCGGGCAGCTCAAGAAAGCCACCGGCCTGCCCACCGCGGAAGCCCGCAACGAGGAACTCACCAAGGTGGCTTGGGCCAATCTGGAAACCGATCCCAAGCTGGCCATGGAAGCCTTCGAGCAACTGACGCCGGGCAGTGAGGAAAGAAACCGTTTGCTCGAGCACCTCGCCACCAAGCTCGCCGGGGAAAACATGGACGACGCGCTGGGCTGGGCTGCCACCTTCGGCACTCCCGAGGAACGCTCCCTCGCCTACGGCAGCATCGCCGCCGTGATGTCTGAAACCGACCCGGAGGAAGCCGCCCGTCTGATCTCGGAGAAAGCCGTTTCCGGCCGTTCGGCGGAAGTCGCCGTGGTGAAAGTGGTCCAGCGCTGGGCGGCCCTGTCTCCTGAAAGTGCCGCCGACTGGGTGACCAAGTTCAATGCCGGCGAAATGCGCTCCGCGGGAATGAAGGCAATCACTTCCTCCTGGATGAACGCCAACTCCGAAGCCGCGATGTCGTGGATCTCGGGAATGGACGAGCCGTTGCGCAAGGAAGCGAACCGGGCCTACGCCGAGGCGGCGCTGGAACAACCTGAACCGGTCCGGGGTTCCATGGTCGAGAAAGCCACCCCTGAAATGAAAGCGGATTTCGACGTTCTGAAAGCCAAGGAGGAAGAAGAACTCAGGAAGGCCGAGGAGGAAGAGGCCAACCAGCCACAGGAATAAACCCACACAGGCGACCCGATCCGAAGGACCTGATCAGCGAGCCTACACGAATTCTCTTCCTATCCCATTCCTGCGGCAAGTGGCGCGGGAATGGATGCCTCAACCCCGCCTGCGGCGCAGGAAGCCGAGGGCACTCACCAGGCTTAACA
>CAXTTX010000164.1:0-7454 GCA_964247045.1 uncultured Verrucomicrobiales bacterium
AGCGCCTTCCACCACGGAAGAGAACCGCCTGCTGGAAGTGCCCCTCTATCTGGACAGCGCCGGCGAGGTCACCGGCCTCACCGTGGAACTCCCCTACAACCGCGACTACCTGCGGAACGCTGCATTCGTGCCGGGCCCCCACCTCGTCACGGCGAACTCCTCCGTGGTCGTGGACACCGCCGCCGGCACGATCCGCGTCGTGGCCAGCGCCTTCCCCTCGTCGATTCCCACCGGCCACCAATGGGTGGGCACCTTCCGCTTCAGGACCCGCAGTGTTCCCGCTGCCGCTTCCGTGACCTTCCAGGCGGCCTTGTCGAGCATCAGCGATCTCTCCGGAAATCCACTCTCCGGCCACACGCAGCTCGTTAAAGGCACAACAGCCATCGGCCGCCGGTCGATCCCGGGTGACGCCAATAACAACGGCCGGCTCGACGTCTCGGATGCGGCGGAATTGATCCGCCTCTACGCCACGCCATCGCAAATCCGGACTTGGGATCATTTCCTCAACGACCTGAACGCCGACACCCTCCTAACCGAAGGCGATGCGACGCGCGTCCTGCGGGTGATTGCGGAGCTGGATCCCACCCCATCCTTCCCCGCAATGATGCCGGCTCCACCGCTCACCTTGCGTTCCAGCCTTTTGATGACCGGCAACGGACTGCCATCCCCCGCTCCTGCCCCGCAGCTTCCCCTCGGCATCTCCGTCGATGCAAAATCGCGGCTGGTCCTCACCCGCCTGAACGCCAGCCAGGTCCTCGCGGAAATCTATCTGGACGATGTCCCAGCGGGACAAGCGGGCCTCTCCTTCCGCGTTGAATACCCGGCTGCCCTGCTGCGCATCGCCGGTGCTCCTTCGCTGTCCATCCCGGCAGGGGCGTTGCCCGCGGGTGCCCTCCCCACTTGGAACGTTGCTCCCGGCAACAACTACGCCAGCCAGACCGGCAGCGTTTCTTTCGCCGCGGCCTGGAACTCCGGCTGGACCTTCGGCAGCGGACAAGCCGTGGCATCGCTCACCTTTGAAATCCAGCCCGCCGCCTTGGAACAAGTGAACTTCCCGATCACCCTCAACGAGGTGGACACCGCTCCGTTCGATGCGGAAGGCCCCTCCACCCCGCTCGCCGTCACCGGCAAGATCACCACCTTCACCCGCGGCTATGCCGACTGGGCACTCGCCTTGCTCGGCGACGGCGCCGCGGACCCTGCCGGGGATGCAGACCATGACGGCTTCAGCAACCGCTTGGAATATGCCGCCTCGACCAACCCCGCCGATGCCAACTCCTTCTTCAAGACCAACTCTTCCGAATTGAGTCCCGCGGGCTACACCGTCCGCTGGTTCGCCGCCCACGGGGTGACCTATCAGGTCTGGAAGACCTCCGGTTTCAAAAACTGGAATCCTGTCGGAGACACCATCACCGGAGCCGGAGCCCAGGCTGAAATCACCGATGCGGAAAATCCCTCCGGAAATGGCGCGTTCTATCGCGTGGGAATCGTCGAGTAATATTTGTCCCATCTTGGCTCGCCGCCGTCCCCTACGCCATCGGCGTTGCGTCCACAGCCGGGGTCGGTGCGAGCGGAAAACGCGAGTGCCTGCCCCGGGGAAGGCGAGCGACCCCGCGCTGCCATAGGCCGAGTTCATCGCCTGCTTGCCGCGATACCAACCCATCCCCATTACCAGTTCCTTCCCCAAACCCAGGAAAATCCCGTTGCAGCCCAGGTTCAATGCATTTCCCCGAACCCAGGAAAGGCCAAACCTGATTTGGGAACAGAACAAAATTCAGCGAAGGCCGATGCCAGGACGGGTCGACCAGCCCAATGATTATGTTCACCCTTCGGAAATGAAGGCGGCGGTTCCGTCCACCTCCGTGACTACTTCACCCGAATGCGCATGAACCCGTGGGCCGGCTCCAGAGCGCTCAAGGGCACCTTGGCCTCGCGGGTTTCGATGTTCACTTGGGATGATATGAGTTGATCGGTGACGCCTTCCGCGGACCACGTCGCGAGATCGTTACTCCAGAGGGCCTGGCAGTTGAGATCGGTGGCGGCGAGGCTGCGGGTGTAGGTGAGCTTCAGAAACTCCCCATCATTCGCCATGACCGGCAGCGCCACGGCCCCGTCCGGAGCATTGGGATTGAGCCCCAGGCCACGTTCCACCAGGTTGACAATGCCGTCTTGGTCCGGATCCCCAAGGTCGGCTCCAAAACCTGCGTTCGTAGGGTCTTGGAAATTGAAACTTCGCCAGATGTCCCCGGGAGCAATGAGCGCGTGGTTGAGAATTCTTAGATCATCGATGGCTCCTGCGAAATAGGCTCCACCATACAGCGAACTGCCCAGACGGATGCCGCCCGCCACATTGCGCGGCCCGGCAGCGCCTGTATCGCTGCCTTGGAGTTGGCCATCGATGTAGAGCTTGATCGCTCCCGTGGAACTGATGCGGGTGGCGGTGACATGATGCCAGGCTCCGTCATTCACGGCGGTGGTGGAGAGAATGGTCTTGTCCGGATTGCCAATTCCGAAACCCACTTGATTTCCCACCAGGGCAATACCCCAATCGGCTGCCACCCCCGGGACTTCCGCGTCGATGATGGCTTTCCCCGCATACCACTGACCTGTGCCACCGGTAGCGGTGGTTTTCATCCAGCAGGAGATGGTGAAGTCGGCGCTGGGGGTGGCCGGAAGGCGGATGAAACTGCTGGTACCATTGAACTGGGCCGCTTGGGAACCGACCTTCCCCGGTCCGTAGGTAATGGCAGTCGCTAGACCGTGGCTGAAAGTGCTGGAATCGCTGGCATTTCCATCGAGAGCATAGGAGGCGACCAAGGCCTGGCCGATCGCGGCGAGCTGATTGATCTCGGTAGGGCTGAGGATCTTATTGTAGATCCTGACTTCGTCGAGGCTGCCATTGAGGAACCCGGTCACACCGCCGATGCTGCCGAGTCGTAGCTTGTTAGACCCGGTGCGCGCCCCCGTGGGTCCGGCTCCGCTCGCTTGGAGTGTACCGTCCACGTAAAGCTTCATCGCCCCTGTGCCTGTATCGAGGGTGGCGCACACGTGGTGCCAGTTGTTGTCGTTTACCGCCACGGCCGAGGTGATGGTGAGGTCCGCATTTCCCACACCGAAGGCCGCCTTGTTCCCGACGAGAGCCAGCCCGAAGTCTTTTGCAACTCCGGGGACTTCTCCGTCGATCAGCCCCATGCCTTGGTACCACTGCCCGCTTCCGGCCGTGGCGGCCGTTTTAACCCAGCAGGCCAGCGTGAAATTGGTGTCCACGGGCGCAAGGAACTCGATCGAAGCGTTTGTGCCATTGAACGTGGCCGCTTGGGCATCCACCCGGCCGGGGGTGTAGCTGACTCCGCCGGAAGCGGTCCCGTGTAATCCGCGTCCACTGAGGTCACGGGCGCTGCCGTCGAGCTTGAACTGCGCCATGAGATTGCCCGGAGGGTCGGTCGGTGTCACATCGTCAAATACCCACTCTTGGTTAAGCGCATTGATGTCATCATAGTATTGGGAAATGTTGATTCCGTTGCCGGTGGCATTCGGCCCGCCTTCCACGTCGATGATGAGGTTGGAGCTATTCCGGTTGAAAAGCTTGGTATAGATGCCGCCATAGTGGACGATGCGCCACTGTTGGTTTGTCCCCCCGGTGTCATTCCACGCGATGATGTTTCCTCCAGGAGCGGTGGAAAAGCCGGTGACTTCCAGGGCTTTTCCGCTGCCAAAGTTGATGAATTTCCAATACCCGCCGCCGACATAGGTGGCTGTCCATTTTTGCAAGTCCGACCCGGAAAGCGCGTTTTGCCGCACATTCGCGCCGGCGGAAGCATCTGCCACCTCCATGACCTTCTGACTGAGACGGGAACGCAGGACGTACGTGCGGCCGTCCCTCACCGGACAGGCGCGGACCGGGTCGCTCTCGGTCCACCATTCGTCATAATTTGAAATTCCGTCGCCATCCACATCTCCCGCGGCACCTTGGGAAGCAACGCCGATTTTATAGTTCTCCCATTCGTCTGACATTCCATCCGCATCCCCGTCTTGGAATCCCATGTCGAAACGCATGGCTTGGACAAGCCTTGGCAATCGCAGGCGGCCAACGGGGCTATCCTCGTTGCCATAGTTGAATCCATAAGGATAATAATGGACCCCGGAACGGCGGAGTTCCGCACCCGGGCCGTCGTAAAGCTTGATGAAATGCCTGACTGCGGCTCCATCCCACACATCGTCGCCGCCAAACTGGTTTTCCCATTCCCAAGTGGTGCCGCTGCCAAGATAGTGGGCAATCTCGTGCAGCGCGACCTGTGTACTGATGGAACCGCCGAACTTCAACTCGCCATTGTAACTGGCCTCCGCCGTTGGTACGCCGGGGTGCCAGGCGACGTTGATATTGACGTTGATGTTTGTCTGCGCGTTGTAGATCGCCACCGCCTCATTCATCACATTCGTGATTTCCGCGCGCTTGGCCGCATTATCCTCGAACACGTAGCCGATGGTATAGCTCAGCGCGTGGGATTTGACCAGGCTGCAGAGCCACAAAAGTGGAATAGCTTTAAGGACCGCGGAAAGGCTGGAACAGCCAGGGGGGAGGCGAAGAAGCATCATGATTACGGAACGGCTGGGCGGGTTGAAATCCCGAACGACTTGCCTCTGGGTTAAGGAGGGAAGCAACGGGATGGGTTCCCGTGGGATGACGGTTAAGTGGTCGTCTAAATTTTTCTCCTGTCAAGCGAAAGCAGATCCCGGCACACGTTGCAAATTGCAGGCCCTTAACGGCGTTCAGAGCGGATTCATCCTGGTATTCCTAACACAATCTCCCGGTAAATGACGACTCCGCCGCCATTGGAAATCGTGTCTGATGAATGGGGACTTCACTCTCCGGTGAGGTGACGACACAGGGTACCTCATTACTCCCATGACCTTTCCGAACTATTGCCCGCTCCTGCTCACCCTTGCGCCGCGTTCGTCTCAAAAACGCTGAGGAGCGCTTCCTCCAACGCGGATGCCGAAACCGGCTTCACCAGATGAATGTCAAAACCCGCGGCCTTGGCGCGCTCCACATCCTCGGGTTGCCCAAACCCGCTCATCGCTATCCCACGCAACTCGTGTTTCTCACGAAGCTCCCGCATCAGTGTATAACCGTTCCCGTCTGGCAGCCCGATGTCGCTGACGACGACATCGAAGGGCCTGCGATTGGCGGAGCGGAGGGCGTTTTCAATCGTGGCCACGGATTCAACGGAGAAATTCAAAAGCTCCAGCAGCATCGTCACCGCCACCCTTGAATCCGCGTTGTCTTCGACGAGAAGCACGCGGCCTCTGCTGCGGACGGCGGAGTGGCGCGGGGGATTCGCTTCATGGTCGATGGGCTGGAAGGTCAGGGTGAAACAACTGCCCTTGTTCTTGCCCTCGCTGGAGGCCTCGATGCTGCCTCCCTCGTGCAGCTCGGCGATGGACTTGCAGATGACGAGGCCGAGGCCCAGACCGCCGAATCGCTTGGTCATCTCCTCGCCACCCTGTTCGAAGGGGGTGAAGAGCTTGGGAAGCAGGTCCGGCTCGATGCCCACCCCCTCATCCGCCACGGAAATCCTGAGCATTCCCTCCGGCGTGTTCCATGAGCAGATCCGGATGTTCTTCTTGCGGCCGCTGAACTTGCTCGAATTGCGGATCAGGTTCCAGAAAATCTGCTGCAGGCGCACGGCGTCCCCCACGATGGTGCTTTTGGCTGCGGATAGATCCAGCTCGACGGACTGCGATTGATCCTCCAGATCCGGCTGGCAGACCCGCACGGCATCGCGGATGATGCGGTGCAGTTCCACGTCCTGCTTGAGGAGCTGGATCTTCCCTTGGGTAATGCGCGTGAGGTCGAGGAGATCCTCGATGAGACGGGTTTCGATCTCGACGTTGCGGCGGATCATCACCGCGAGCTCGCGTGCTTTTTCAGAGAGGGACGGATCCCGCTCGAGCAGCGAGGCAGCCATCAGCGCCGGCGTGAGCGGCGTGCGCAGTTCGTGGCTCAGCACCGCGAGAAAGGAGTCTTTGGCGAGGTTCGCGGCCTCCGCCACTTCCTTCGCCACCGCCATCTCCTGCCGTTCCTTCTGCGCGGTCAGGTCGGTGATCACCATGCAAATGAGCGGGTCCTCGACGGTGGCAAGTTTGTTGGCCGTGATCATGACCGGAACCGGCGTGCCATCACCTTGAAGAACGGTTTCCAATTTGACCACCTGATCAACGGCCATGCCACCGGTGATGGATTCCCAGACCCCGTCCTCAAGGCACTCGGTGACTTGTGAGCTGATGACCTTTTCAAGCGGGAGCCCGACCAATTCGGAGAACTTCTTGTTGCTATACAGGATCATACCGGATTCGGAGGCGGTCATGGCACCTTCCTGCATCTGCTCCACATAGATACGGTAGGGTTCTTCGGCACCACTGAGCGTGTATATCTGGCTTCCTTGGCTGCCGCTGACCACCACGGCATCCACCTCGCCGGACTGGATAGCATCCAGCGTCTCCTGGGCTTCGCGGAGTTTCTCGCGAATGGCGCGCAGCTCCGTGACGCTTACCCAGTGGTGGGTTCCTCCTCCGGCTTCCGTCCCGATGGCTTCGGCAATGTCAGGATTCCTACTCATACTTCGACCCATTTGATTTCTGGCTGCGGCTTGAGATTCAGACCCATGAGCACCCGCTCCGAGTCTCCGAGATTCCCAACGAGCCGCAGCGCGGGAAGGGGCTCGCGTTTGAGAAGAGTGGGTGCCGCGATGATCTGGTCCCCGGCGAGGCGTTCGGGAGCCTGATAGATATCAACCACCTCGAGGTCGTAGTGACCGCTGAGGTATTTCTCGCACAAGGACCTCACCGCTGAAATGGCTTGGACGGACTTTGGAGTGCTCCCGGTCACATATAGCACGAGAACATAGTGCCCCTGCTCGGGGACCTCATTCAAGAGGCGCTCGAATTTCTCGCGCGTCTCCTCGCTGGTGGCGGCGCGCTCTCCGGAAATATCAGGCATAGCTCGGGAGAGTGGAAATTACAACGAATGGAGATCGAGTTCCATGGCCATCCGCTCCTGGTTGGAGAGACTGCCAATGATCCTTTTCTGCGGCGCGGGATTCTCCCGGATCAGGGTCGGGATGGCGATGACCTGATACTCCTTGGCGAGCGCTGGCTGTTTTGCCAGGTCGATCACCTCGATGCTGTGCTGGTCGCGGACGTGCAGCTCGCAGAGTTTCTTCAAATTGGCGTAAGCAAGCAAGGACTTGGGCCCTTGACCAACCACGAAAAGGAGGAGCTTCCAAAAGCTCCCGGAATGTCCGGTGGAAGGAGTAACGGGTACTGGCCCGTCGCGGGCATCGGTGGATGGGGTCATTGAATGGGGCGGTTGCGGCTGAGGATCCGGGCCGCTTCTTGGGAGGCGCGCACTTGTTCTCGGTCGATTTTATCGGCAAACATACGGGCGAGTTCTT
>CAXTTX010000164.1:7464-8154 GCA_964247045.1 uncultured Verrucomicrobiales bacterium
GTTCGGCACGCAACACCTCGATTTGGGCGTCGAGCGCGCGCTGGCGCTGCTCCACTTCGAGAGCGACCTCGCGATCATCATGGGAAAGCCGGGAGAGATCCATTTCAGCCCGCTGAAGCTGGGCCAGGCGGGCCGACCCGGTGAGAACATCATCCGGGCCGAAGTAAGCGGGAACGAGACTGACCCCGTGGTTGGTGATGAGAAACTCCCGGACTTGGTTCGAGTGCGGGATACCGCGGGACTTGAGGACGCACATCACCCGGTTGCGCTCACCGTAACTTTCCAGGTTGCGCAGCAGCAGCCACGTGTCCACCATGGAGCTGAGGGCCTCGCCGCTCGACTCATCCGCCAGGCCGTTGCGGGCAAGGCTGATGAGAAACATGGTGATCCCTTTGCTGCGGAGAATATCCACCAGGCGCAGCAGCATCTGCGAGCTTTCGCCATCGGTGGCGGCCGTGTGAAGATTTGAAATGGGATCCACGATGACCACCTGCGCCTTGGAATCCTCAATCTTCTTGTGCATCTGGACCAAGTGCATTTCAAGCCCATGGGACGTCGGGCGCGACGAGGAGATTTCCAACAGCCCGCGGTCCAGATGGGGTTGCAAATCGATCCCCACGGATCGCATGTTCCGGATGATTTGCCTCGGGGATTCCTCGAAGGAGAAATACAGGCATCGCTGTCCCTTCT
>CAXTTX010000164.1:8173-10559 GCA_964247045.1 uncultured Verrucomicrobiales bacterium
GCGGCGACTGTCGTCTTCCCCGTTCCCGCGGAGCCGGTGAGAAGAATGCAACTCCCCTGATAATAGCCGCCCTCCAGCATCTCATCCAGCGATGCAATCCCGGAGGTGATCCGCTCGTCGGAGACATCATAATCCATCGACCCTGCCGTAATCGGCAACACGGACAGGCCGTCGGAATCAATCAGAAACGGAAACTCATTGGTGCTATGCGCGGAGCCGCGGTATTTTACCACGCGCAGGCGGCGGGTTGAAATCTGACCGGCCACCCGGTGGTCCAGCAGGATCACACAATCCGACACATATTCCTCCAGGCCATGACGGGTGAGTTGGCCCTCGCCACGCTCACCGGTGATGACCGTTGTGAGGCCGCGCTCCTTGAGCCAGCCGAACAGCCGGCGCAACTCGGAACGGAGGACGGCCTGGTTGGCGAAGCCCGAGAAGAGCGTCTCGATGGTATCTAGCACCACCCGCTTCGCATTGACCGATTCAACCGCATACGCGAGGCGGATGAATAGACCCTCCAGATCATACTCCCCGTTCTCGTCCATCTGCTGGCGGTCCACCACGATATGATCGATCGCGAGCTTGCCCTCTTCAATCAGAGTCGGAAAATCGAATCCCAGCGAGTCCACGTTGGTGATGATGTCACTCGCCGACTCCTCAAAGGTGAAGAGCACGCCGTTCTCACCGAACTCGCGGATGCCGCGCGCGAGGAATTCCGCCCCCAAGAGGGATTTGCCGCAGCCCGCTGCCCCACAAACCAGAGTTGGCCGTCCGGCGGGAAGACCGCCAAACATGATGTCATCGAGACCGGCGATACCGGTGGGTGCCTTGACCAGGAGGTTGGAATTCTGGGTTGGAGACGAGTCGCTTTGCATGTGAGGGAAGAGCCGAATACAGGTGGAGAATTACGCAATCTCGCCGGATTCCGGAAAAAGGAAAGAAGTATTCGGCGGCAACAATACGCACTCTAATTTATTGCAAAACGCATGATCAACCGACCTTTCGATCCCTTTACATCAGCGGAAATCCCGAAGAGGGCGGGCAACATTTCGCATTTTGCACCCACCCGATATTCTGTTAGAATCCGGATCTCGCTCTGGATCACCGCCTCTCTTCCGGATCATCACACGAAACCGCATTCTTGTCCGGACCAATCGGTGCCCCCCTCCGGTTCGCCAATACCTGCGTGAACTCCGCGCCGAACAGCAGGATGATCGCCGAATAATACAACCACAGCAGCACCAGCGCGAGAGACCCCGCGCTGCCATAGGCCGAGTTCATCGCCTGCTTGCCGAGATACCAGCCCATCCCTGACTTTCCGGCGACGAACAGAACAGCCGTGAACACCGCTCCCACCGCCACGTCCCGCCAGCGCACGTTCACATCGGGCAGCACCTTGAAAATCGCCGCGAAAAGAAACGCGATCACCGCGAACGACGCCCCGGCATGCACCCATTCCCAGATCCCTGTCGACAGTCCCCCTACCGTCCCGAGATAGGCCCTGGTGGCTTCCAGCGTCGCGGAAAGGATCATCGAGCTCAGCAACAAAAAACCCGTCCCGAGTACCAGCGAGAAAGACGTCAAGCGATTCTGGAGAATCCCTTTGATCCCCCGTCCCGGTTTCGGCTTGACGCCCCACACGATGTTGAGCGCGTCCTGCAGTTCACTGAACAACCCGCCCGCGCCGATCAGCAGCATCGCAAAGCCCGTGAGCGACATCAGCGTGTTCTGGTCGGACCTGCGGGCATGCGCCACCATGTCCTGCACCACGAAGGCCGCGCTCGCCCCCAGGCTATCACGCAACTGGTCATCCAACTGCCCCCGCACGATTTCCTCACCAAAAAATGCCCCCGCCACCGACACCGCGATGAGCAGCAGCGGTGCCAGCGCGAATGCCGAGTAATAGGCCAGCGCCGCGCTGAGCCTCAACGCCTGGTCATCAAGAAACTCCCTGCCCGTCTGGCAAAGCACCTCCCAATAGTCCCTCGGTCTCATCCTCCAAGCTCGCACACCTCGCCCGATTATCTAACGCGAATGCAACGAACCGCAGAATCGGAGCGCAGCGACTAAGGGGCGGGGACACTCCTGTCCCCGTTCATCGTGCTGGTCTTCCCAAATGGAAGCGCAGCTACCGCCGGAGCAGAATGGCCGCGGACATGGCGGGCCTGGATGATTTCCAATATGCCCGCAAACACTCCTGTCCCCGGTCATCGTGCAGGTCTTCCAAATGGAAGCGAAGTGAACAGGGCGGGCCTGGCTGTTCCCCAATAAGCCCACAAACCCTCCTATCCCCGTCACCGTTTGCTACCCTCACGACATCCATCGTCTCAATCTCCTGCAACTGCCCTAAACACCACCCCACCTCCCCCACCAACAAAGCGAA
>CAXTTX010000165.1:0-243 GCA_964247045.1 uncultured Verrucomicrobiales bacterium
TCTTCGAAACCTTCGTGCTGCTGCCGCATCCCGTGAGGCCGCAGCAAGCGATGGCAATCAGGAGGGAGGAAAGGATGGCCCGTGAATTCATGGCGGCTGCGCTCATATCGACGCCGGGACTCTGCCAGAGGTTTCCAGGGCCGCCAACAATTTCTGGTGAATCCCTCCGAAGCCGCCATTGCTGAGCACCGCCACGATGTCTCCCGGCCGCGCCAAATCCGCCACCTTGGCGACGATGGTTTC